>JAPLFH010000016.1 GCA_026390815.1 Ignavibacteriales bacterium
AATGGACATAAGAAGCAGAGTAAATGAAAAAGTTAAGAACAAAGATTTTGGTATTGATGATTTTATTCCTGAGTACAATGCTGTTATAGCCAATCTGAATGGTTTGATGCAAAGAACTTCTGATGCAAGCATAATCAAAACAATAATATTCAGATTATCGCAGTGCTATCAATTGATGAATAAAACCAATGAGTTGAAAAGTTTTGTTGATAAACTTCTTGGAATAAAAAAGATGGAGGATTACTCACCGTACATAAAACGGCATCTCATGCCTTATTATATCGATCAAAAAGACTACTCATCAGCTCTAGCAATAGCAGATGAAATAATAAAAGTAGCTTCAAGCGATGAAGATTTATTATGCGAAATGCTTTATGAAAAAGCATTGATATACAAGTACAGCTTAAATGAATTGGAAAGAGCTGATGCGTTCTTTAATGAAATAGTAAATAAATATCCTGAAAACATAATGACTCGATTTGCAAACTCAGAATTAGGTAAAAAGAACAGTTCAGAAAGAAATGTTATAAAACCAAATGATGAAATAGTAGTAAGTCATAAGAATGATTTGGATATTAATAACTATCCTAACCCCTTCAACCCAACTACAACAATAAGCTTTACTTTACCATCAGATGGAAGGGTAACAATTAAAGTTTATGATATGCTTGGAAGAGAAGTAAAAACGTTGGTTAATGATTTTAAGAGCACTGGCAGTTACTCAATTATTTGGGACAGCAAAGATAATTACAGTAATGAAGTTTCTTCAGGAATATATTTCTATAATATCAAGTTCAAGGATAATTCAGTAACAAAGAAAATGTTGCTCGTTCGTTAATCATATTTTGTAGGTCGAACTTAAGTTCGACCTACAAATTTTCTTAACTTTCAGGATCCATATTTAAATAACCGAAGGATATTATTGCTATTATTTCTGTGTGTAGTTTAGCTTTCAAGTTTGTTCTATTATATAATTATTTCTGAATAGCATTCTCGTTTAGGCAGCGGTTTAATTGTAATACCAAAATACTTATTTAAACAAAAAGGAGGTACAATGAATACAAAACAATTCTATTAAATGCGGACAAAACCTTATTACAAATGTGAAAAATCTATAACCGTAGATAATTTAACAATTGCATTAGGCTTCATCCGCATTAAAATGAAGTCCTAGATTAAATCTAAAGAAATTTAGGAGTAAAAATAATGAAAAAATTACTTTTGTTTTTTATGATAACAATCATATCTAGCCCAATTCTGTATGCAAGACATACATATGAAGCTAGGTTTGAGCGAATCAATAAAGGCTCATCATGGAATGTAACAATAACCTTTGAAGCAGTTAGTTCGAGATGGGACGAAAATTATAACTTTAGTAGCGGGTATTCTTATGGGGAACAAACAGCCTCAGATGGAATATTAGCGACTGGATTTGATTTAATTACTGATCCAAATGCTGGAACAAATCCAATCATGGCACTTGGAAAATATAAGATAACAGCTTACGAAAATGATCAAGCAACAGCTTATTTCTACATGGATTGGAGAACTTCTGGTTATGGATCTTCTCCAGATGTGCAATTTAAATATGATGTTGGTAACAATAGATTTAGAGATTTCGATGACACTCAAACGATTGATGGTACTAACCAAACAGTTTGGGATTTGAGGTCAGATTGTGATCTTGTTACCACAGAGTTTGAACCAAGCACACCGCAAAACGCAAGTGTTGCAAGTTATAATAGTATGCCAAAAATAACCTGGGAAAAACTGATTACTGATGATTATGTTACAGGATATGATATTTATAGAAGTTTTACTTCGCCAAACGTGGGTTTTACGAAGATTGCAACTACAACCAGTTTGCAATATATAGATAGCGATGTACATGTAGGATCTGGGGGGTATGTTCATTATAGGGTTAAGGCAGTGAATGGTAATCGGGAGACTGGCTATTCAAATGTTGCAAGTATTACTTATGATGGCTTACAAAAACAAAAAGATAAACAACTTTCAGCGAAAGACATTTTATTTAACTATAGTTTGTCACAAAATTATCCCAATCCGTTCAACCCGAATACAATCTTTGAGTATTCGATAAAGAATTCTGGAAGCGTTAACTTAAAAATATACACACCTATAGGAAAAGAAGTTGCAACATTAGTAAATGAATACCAATCTGCTGGCAATTACAATTTAGAATTCGATGCATCATCACTTCCAAGCGGTATATATATTTACCAGTTAATGACTGATGATTTTATTGATTGTAAAAAATTCACATCATTGAAATAAGCAAAGTTGGGCTGTTTATGTAACAGCCCAAACTTTATTTAGGATTTATTATGAAAATTCATATAAGCATAATTATACTTTATTCAATAGTTACCTGTTTTGCTCAACCAACGCAGAAAAAAATCTTATGGCCAACTTTAGCAGATTCACCATGGCCTATGATAAAGCATGATCCTCAATTTACAGGTCGTTCACCTTATAAAGGTCCTCAAACACCAACTATAATCTGGACCGCAGATATGAAGGACGGAATCTTCTCAGGTCCAGTAGTCGATACAGGAGGTAATCTTTATTTTGGTTCTTATTATCAGCTAAATAGTGCAGATCATTTTTACTCATTTACATCTGATGGAGAATTAAGATGGGATTATAACACGGGTAGTAATCGTCCACCTCAAACAGGTATTCTAATAGATTCCAGCAACACAATTTATTTCGGCTCACTCGATAAATACTTTTACGCATTAAATCCCGATGGTACATTTAAATGGAAATATGAAACATCGGCACCAATTGTAGAACTTGCTATACCGAATATAGATTTAGAAGGAAGATTGTATATAACAAATGGTTTAGGAGAATTATATTCTATTAATCCCGATGGAACATTAAACTGGAAAGTAAAATATGAAAATGGATTCTTTGCGGATTCGCCTGTTTTTTCTCCCGAAGGTAATACTATTTATATTGCGGGAAGAGATTCTAATATTTTTGCGATTAACTTAGATGGAAGTCTTAAATGGAAATTTAAGTGTGGAAAAATATTTAGGTCACCGATAATAGATTCTTATGGTAATATCTATTTTATACCTAAAGTCCTGCCTCAATATTTATATTCACTCTTTCCCAATAGCAATGTAAGATGGAAATATGGCGTTAGAAGTGTTGCAGAAGTTTTTTCAATACCAACTATAGATTATGAAGGTAATATTTATTTTATTGCAATTGATTCAACAGTATTTCCCAATAGAGCTTTGATATCATTAAATTTTGATGGTTATTTTAGATGGAGTTATATTTTCGAAGAATACGAAGATTTTTGGCAACCATTAATTTGTGATTCTGAGGGAACAGTTTATTTGGGCTCAACTTATGGTAAATTCTATTTCGCGATTTCAACTGATGGAAAATTAAAATGGAAACTTCCATTGAATGATTACCAAGTGGACAACACGGGTTCTATTGCGAAAGATGGAACACTTTATTTAGGTGTTCATAAAAGTTCACTGGCTACCAATCAACAAAAAACTTTAATAGCTATAAGAGATACTGGTACAACAAGTGTTGGTACCTATCCTAAAGTTTTCAATTTTCAGTTGGAGCAAAACTATCCCAATCCATTCAACCCTACTACAACAATAAGCTATACTTTACCATCAGATGGAAGAGCTACAATTAAGATTTTTGATATACTTGGAAGAGAAGTAAAAACGTTGGTTAAAGATTATAAAACTGCAGGGAGCTATTCTGCTGTTTGGAATAGTCAGGATATTTATGAAAATGAAGTTTCTTCAGGAATTTATTTCTATAATATCAAGTTCAAGGATAATTCAGTAACAAAGAAAATGTTGCTCGTTCGTTAATCATATTTTGTAGGTCGAATTGAACTTCGACCTACAAATTTTCCCAACTTTAACTGGATTACCCTGCGCAATTTTTATCTACAGCTTTATAACTCAAGATTTTATTCAGGGTAAAAAGATGATACTTCAAAAGTGAGAAATTATTGTCGCTAACTTAGGGGAGTAAATAACTTACTAAATATATGTTAAAATTATTTTTAAAACGTTAGTACTTGTACCATGATTTTGGAATAATTTTTTTACCCTCAAAAACTTTGATTACGCACTGTAAACGAACTATTTTAAGCGATTTTTAAAAAGTGTCTCATAATGGTGCCCGAGAATGAGACACAATTTTGGGTACTTGTACCCAAAACGCCCTTACGATTTAGTACAAGTACCATTTACTTTTTAATTTCCTAAAAGTATGTTACCCAAAGCAATTAATAATATTAAAAAGGAGAAAATACTATGGCAAGCAAAATATTTCTAAAATATAACTTGCCTTATACAAATATTCTAACAGCGGCAGATACTATTAATACCTACTATGCTGACGATGAAAAAGATTTCAAAAATTTTAACAATTCTTTGTTTACCGATTCTTTTAAGTCAGAATTCCTTGCAGAAGTAGCTGCTGCCAAAAGTTTGATGAATGATTTTTGCGCTGTAGAAGAGCAATTAAAAGAAATTGATGATATAAAGAAAATAATTGCATTGTGTACATCGGCTTACCAGGAATTAAAATTCTTTGTCGAAAGAACTTTCCCTGGAAATCTTACAGTTTGGAATCAATTTGGTTTTATAGATTATTCTATAGCAACTAGTTCATTAACAAGATTGATTCAATTCATGGGGAGACTTTGTTACATAGCAGAAAAATTTAAGGATGTATTAGCAAATAATGGTTATAGCACTATCAAGTTAATAAGGCTAAACAATTTGAAAGATGAATTAATTAAAGAAGTAGCTGAGCAATCAGAAGCAAAAAAAAACGGAGCTTCTCAAACCTCTGATAGAATAAATTCTTTAAACAAAGTATGGGAGAAGATGGTGGATATTAATGAGGCGTCTTTAATTATCTTTAAAAATAATTATGCTAAACTTCAAAAGTATTTATTGCCATCAAACAATTTTGATTTTCAGAATAATTATGAAAATAAAGCTATACCAAGTGACGAAAAAGTTCAGAATATATAGTTGAGTATATAAATGATTTTTGTTTTTAGAAAAATAAAGCTTATCAAAAAGCAATTTTCCTTTCAGCCCCATTTACAGGATTGCATTTTAGCAACCTGGCAAGTTAATCATCAGCTTGCGGGGGAATGGGGCATGGGGATTTGTTCATATGCTTGAATTGAAATTTAGGCAGTTAGATTATGTAGGTTGTTTTAAATAATCAATAAATTATTTTGGAGTACAATTTATGGGTTGGGAAAAAGTAAATGAAAAACTTAAAAATAAGTACAAATCTGATTTTGTTTCTTGTGATGAACTTAACGAAAGGAGTTATATTTTTCAAATTATACTTGAGGAATATCCAATGCTTTCTAGGATGATGGTGGAAAATGCACTTGAACATTATTGTAGAATTACCAAACCACCGCGAGAAAGAGAACATTTTATAAAGTGTGTTGCACGATATTTAGGATTTGGAGAAATATCGCTTAACTAGAAACAAACTTAATTTTTAAAACATTAAATATTTTTTGCAGGATTATCGAATAAGAAAAACACTCTTAACAAACACAAAAATGCACATAATAAATAAAATGTTTGATGCTGGATACTTGATGCTGGATAATGGGGAAATCCAGTATCAAGAATCAAGCTCGCTTTTAAAATAACATTTCAATATGAATATCCTAATCAAGGGACTTCTATCCAAATGATATTTTATTTTCATTTCTAAGGTTTTCTCACATTTTTTTTTTATAATAGTACCCAAGGTTAGTTAATTTTCTATTTATACTCTTAATCAGGAGCAATTTTGAATATCCAATTTGTAAATATTTCTTTTTTAGAAGTTTTTCAAAGATACAGTAAAAAGTATAATATTTTTAGAGAGAATTATGAATTAGGTTTACATGGGCTTGAATTACGAAATATTAGTTTGATTAATGCAGATGTTATACAAAAAATTATTCTTGATAAAAAGGAAATCTGTTACAAAGCATTGGATAATGGAAAGGAAACCGCTGATTTATTAGTAATAGCATCAATTGGTAAATTAAAAGAATTATCGCGCGAAATTGTTTCTGTTGGTAATGAAGAATTAGGCTACAGAATTAAAAAAGTTATACGCAATTTTGTTGAATTTGACCAGCAATCATTTACAATCGGAGATAAGGTTTTCTCTTTCTCAAATTCTTTTATAATGGGTATACTTAATGCTACACCGGATTCATTCTCAGACGGTGGTAAATATTTAGAACAAGAAAAAGCTGTCCCGTATGCTCTGGCAATGTTAAATGATGGTGCGGATATTATTGACGTTGGAGGAGAATCCACAAGACCAGGAGCGGAAAAAATATCTCTGGAAGAAGAACTTAAAAGAGTTTTACCAATAATAAATGAAATACTAAAAATAAAACCAAACGCAATTTTATCAATAGATACAACTAAAAAAGAAGTTGCGTTTGAAGCGTTAAGGCGCGGTGTAAAAATAGTAAATGACATCAGTGCCGGAACTTTTGAATCTGAATTACTTGAAGTGGTAAAAAGATTTAATGCTACATTAATTTTGATGCATATGAAAGGGAATCCCCAAAATATGCAGGTAAATCCAAGTTATGATGATGTTGTTTCCGAAGCTTATGACTTTCTAAATCATCGACTGATTGCTGCAAAAAAGCTGGGAATAAAAAATATAATTATAGATCCAGGAATAGGGTTTGGAAAAAGGGTGCAGGATAATTATGAGTTGATAAAAAGATTAGATGAATTCAAAGGATTAGGATTACCAATTATGATTGGTGTATCAAGAAAATCATTCTTAGGAAAATCTCTTGGTCTGGAAGTGGAGAATAGAGATATTTCATCAGTTATTGCGGAATCTATTGCAATAAAAAATGGCGCTAATATAATCAGGACACACAATGTTAAATCGGCTGTTCAATCAAGAAAGATTTTAAATTTTATTCAAAACCCGGAAGAAATTAATGTTTGATCTGTTTAAAATAGGATTCCTTACCATAACTTTTTTGGATGTTGTAGATGTTTTAATTGTTGCATATATAATTTATAATGTTTATGGATTTATTAAAGGTACAATAGCGGCACAAATATTTATCGGGTTGATAATTGTTGTATTACTATCATTTGTTGCGCAGGCAGCCAACCTTAAAGCATTGGGATGGTTATTAAAAATAATTACAGATATTTGGGTAATTGCATTTATTGTTTTGTTCCAACCAGAAATAAGAAGATTGCTTTTGCTTGTAGGCAGAAATCCATTCTTCAAATGGAATTTAAGAAGAGATGAAAAAAATATTGCAAATATTTTAACGGAATCAGCATTCGAATTATCTCAGCTTCAACACGGTGCTTTAATTGTACTTGTAAAAACAACTGGAGTAAAAAGTTTTATAGAATCTGGAATTATTCTTAAAGCCAAATTAAGCAAAAGTCTCTTAATGTCAATTTTTTATCCACGTTCACCATTGCACGATGGTGCGGTTATTATTAAAAACGATAGCGTTGAAGCAGCAAGATGTACTTTGCCGCTCTCTTCAACAACAATTGTAGATGGTCATTCTTTAGGTATGAGGCACAGGGCTGGATTAGGAATTGCAGAACAAGCCGATGTTTTAAGCCTAATAGTTTCAGAGGAAACTGGCAGTATTTCCATTGCAGAGGAAGGGAAATTAACAAAAGGACTTTCCAAAGAAAAATTAAGAGAACGACTCTCAGTTGTAATTGAACATCAGAAAGAAAGAGGATTGAAGGCAGTTTTTTCTGGTAATGAAAAAGAAAGTTGAAGTTTCTTCAATCATTAAATGGTTGAAATTAAAAATGAAATTAAATCTACAAGTAAATATTTATTGTCTTATTGTTGGCAACGGAATGATTGTAATGAAGTTTCACTTATAACATTTTGCGCAGCTCAAACTTATTTTAATTAATTGTTAAGCTAAATGGCAAATAAAATAAAAGGGTTATCAAAAAATAAATCTTTTGTAGAATCTGCTTTTATCATACTAAAGTTCCGATTTAATGTAATTAGAAAAAAAACAAAAGAGTATCTTAATGCTGATACAGTTGAAAATCTTCATAACTTAAGAATTGCCATAAGAAGATTGCGCTATTCAATGGAGAATTTTGAGATTTGTTATAGAAAAAAAGATTTCACCAAAATGATAGAGTTTATGCGTTACCTCCAAGATTTAATTGGAGAGGGAAGAGACCTTGATGTGCTTGAAGAAAAAATAAAACATTTATCAGAAGAAAATGAAATTGAAGTTCCGGAAGCACTTTACCAAAGTATTGAAAAAAGAAAAGTAGATTCAACTCATAACATAAAATTGATGTTAATGAAATTTCTAAAAGACAAAGAAATAAAAGGATTTTTTACAAACAAAATTTAGGACGGCTGATGAAACTAAAATATTTTTCTCATTCAGCATTTCAACTTACATCTGGCAGCGGTAAGATAATTTTGATTGATCCATTCTTAGACGATAATCCAACTTCCCCCGTAAAATCGATAGATGTAAATGCTGATTATATAATTTTAACTCACGGACATAGCGATCACATAGGTGATGCCTGGAAGATTGCAAAAAGAACCGGTGCATTGTTTATTTGTGTAAACGAATTAGCAAACTATTGTATATCTAAAGGATTCAAGGCGCATAATATGCACATCGGTGGCAGCCATAAATTTGATTTCGGCAAAGTTAAATTTACAATTGCGCATCATGGTTCTTCAACTTCAGATAATTACTATTGCGGTGAACCTTCCGGAGCAATAATTTCTGCAGATGGAATTACAATTTATCATACAGGTGATACAGGATTATTTTATGACATGAAATTAATTGGAGAAATGAATCCTATTGATTATATGCTTTTACCAATCGGTGATAATTTTACGATGGGTTTAACTGATGCGGCTAAAGCTGTTGAGTTAGCAAATCCAAAGGTTGCAATACCAATGCATTATAATACTTTTTCAGTAATAGATTCCGACCCCTACCAGTTTAAGAAATTAGTTGAATCGAGAAATATGAATTGCCGGGTTATGGGTTACGGTGAAGAAATAGAATTATAAGTTTGTTTCTCTTCTTTTATTCATGATTCATTTCAGGTTAACTTATCCTGATTAAATAAGAAGTATCGGCTTTGAAGTTTCAACCATATAAATTCAACTAAATTTCTTTATTTAACTTTTTATTCTTAATTTTTACCAACAGTTTTAATCAGTTAACTTATCATAAAAAGAAGATTATTGGCTAAAATAATTGCGATAGCGAACCAAAAAGGCGGTGTTGGTAAAACAACTACTGCAATCAATTTATCGGCATCAATTGCCGCAGCGGAAAATAAAACTCTGCTTATTGATATCGATCCACAATCCAACTCCTCTTCCGGATTAGGCTATGATGGAAAGGAAAAATCGATTTATGAAGTTCTCGTAGGTACAGATGACATTCAAAACTGCATATTAAGCACATATATGCCATATCTTGATCTTCTTCCATCGACTATTAATCTTGTTGGAGCAGAAGTTGAATTGGTTGGTATAGAAAATCGTGAGTACCTGATTAAAAATTCCCTGCAAACAATTCAAGACAATTATGATTTTATCTTTGTTGATTGTCCACCTTCGCTAAGCATTTTAACATTAAACTCATTAACTGCATCTAATTCGGTTTTAATTCCAGTTCAATGCGAGTATTTTGCTTTGGAAGGATTAGGACAACTTCTTAATACAATTAACATAGTTAAAAAGCATTTCAATCCAGATTTGGTTATTGAAGGAGTTTTATTAACAATGTTCGATACAAGGTTAAGATTATCCCACCAGGTTGCTGATGAAGTAAAAAAATACTTTGGCGAAAAAGTATTTGATACGATTATCCATCGAAATGTTAGAATATCGGAAGCGCCAAGCCACAGCAAACCAGTTATACTTTATGATGCTGTTTCAACCGGTGCGCAAAATTATATCAGCCTGGCAACAGAACTAATGAAAAGAAATCATTTATATAAAGATTCTAATGTCTGATCACATAAGTAAAATAAAACCAGGACTTGGAAGGGGATTGGATGCCCTCATTTCGCCAAATTTAAAAACAACTAATCAAAATCTTACAATTCCTGCAAAGGATATTAAGCAGGATGATGGACAGGATTATGAGATTTTGGTAAAAATTCCTGTGCATGCGGTTTCTCCAAATCCATTTCAACCAAGGACTAATTTCAATCCAGCCGCTTTGGATGAACTAAAGAAATCTATTTTATCAAATGGATTAATCCAACCAATTACCGTCCGACGTTCCGCTTATCAGAAGTATGAGTTGATTTCTGGCGAGCGAAGACTTAGAGCCTGCAAAGATATTGGTTATAGGGAAATTCCAGCGTATATCATCAAGGTAGACACCAAAGAAGCGATGTTAGCGCTTTCTCTGATTGAAAACATCCAGAGAGAAAAATTAAATGCAATTGAGATTGCCAACGCTTATAAACGATTAATTGAGGAATGTAATCTTTCCCAGGAGCAAATTGCAGAGCAAGTGGGTAAGGATAGAACAACTATAACTAATACCATCAGACTTTTAAAACTTCCCAAGGAATTACAGGATAGTATAATTAAAGAAGAATTGAGTGCTGGACATGCACGAGCATTAATAAATTTGCCAAGCGAACGGATTCAAATAGAGTTGATGCACAAAATAATAGATGAAAATCTTTCAGTTAGAAAAGTTGAGAATATTGTTAAGAAATATTTGACTGGAGGCTTTGGCAAAAGAAAAGCTACAGTTGATATTTCAAAACAGAATATGCAAAATCTTTCGCAAGCTGACCTGGAAGATAAATTGAGAAAGATTTTGGGAACCAAAGTAACGTGTAAATTAAAACCAAATGGTGCGGGTGAACTAATAATTGAATTTTACTCCAACGACGAGCTCGATCGTCTTTATGAAATGTTTGAGATAATTGGAAAGACGTATAATTAAAATATTTTTTTTTATTGCAATTCTCTTTTCCTCAACGATTGCACAGACAGATTCTGTCCAGGCATCTGCTGATACTACCCAGCAAAAATTTGTAATGCAAAAATCTCCGCTTGGTGCTGTTTTACGTAGTGCAATTATTCCTGGCTGGGGTCAGCTATATAACCGGTCATATTGGAAAGCTCCAATCGTTTGGGGTTTTGTTGGTTACTATCTTTACTATTGGATAAAGAATAACAATAAATATATTGATTGGGGTGATCTTTATACGAAAAGTCTACGGGAAACCAAAGACGGTAATTCTAATTATATAACAAGCAGAGATATTTATCATGATCAGCGTGACCTGTTTGCAATTTATATTGCAATAACCTACTTCTTAAATTTAATGGATGCTTATGTGGATGCACATCTTTTTGATTTTGATATTAAGGATGAACCATTTGGACAGACTGCTCGGATGAACTTGAAAATAAGGTTTTAATATTTCTCAATTAGGTTACGACTTTTATATATTCTGCTCGTCTAAATTGCACAACAACTAAAAACAAATATGAAAAACATAATCACTTGTAAGAACTGCGGTACTGAAAATCCTTTTTACAGTTTTATCTGTTCCAAATGTAATTCATATCTCCGCGAACGAATTGTTAATATTGATTTGTGGAATATGATCGGAATGTTGATTGAAACACCTTCAAAAGCATTCCAGAAAATGATTTATGCTGAACATAAAAATTTTGTAACCCTAATTGCTTTTATAGTTGAAATCAAGCTGTTCATTAATTCATTAATTTTAACTCCATATGTTTCGGCAAATCCAGAAATTGTTAAAAATACATTGCTTCTTTTCATATTTTCAATTGTATTCTTTGTAATATTTGTTGGAATATTTTCTTACAAAATAAAATTCCTTTCCAATTTTATGGGAATCAAAACCCGATTCAAAGATAATTTTTCAATGATTATTTATAGTTTTACTCCGCAAATTTTTGCTTTACTTTTTTTATTCCCAGTAGAGATAGTGCTGTTTGGTGGTTTTCTATTTTCAAGTAATCCATCACCATTTCTTCTAAAGCCAATGCCTGCATACATTATGTTGGGAATGGAAATATTAATTATTTTATGGAGTGTCCTTTTAATATTCTTTGCAATAAAAACCACAACTAAACTTAAAATCTTTTCTTTGATAGCTGCACTTTTAATCGTTGTCGGAATAAATTTAATTCCTCTGATCATATTGTATATTTGATCTAGAGGTTAACTAATTGCTGTTTCCTAAGCTAATCTTTATCTTAACAATATACTTTTTGTATTACTTCATTATTATAAATTGAGGATTTAAGATCATATGGAATCAATCTTTGCCAGAGAAAAAGAATTATTTCTTCCAACTTACAACCGAATACCAATCGAGATTAGTAGCGGTGAGGGCGTTTTCCTTTTTGATAAGAAAGGGAGCAAGTACCTTGATTTTTTTACTGGATTAGCTGTTAATGCACTTGGTTATGCTCATCCAAAAATTGTTAAAGCAGTTTCAGAACAAATTACAAAGTTTGGTCATCTTTCCAATAATTATATAACAGATATTCAAATAGAATTTACAGAAAAGCTATTGAAGTACTCAAAGATGGATAAAGCATTTTTAACCAACAGCGGAACTGAAGCAGTAGAAGGAGTTATAAAATTAATTCGTTTAAAAGAAGGACCAGATAAAAAAATATTTTCGCTTACCAATTCTTTTCATGGAAGAACATACGGTGCTATGACGTTGACTGCAAGAGAAAAATATAAAAAAGGATTTGAGCCGCTCGTTCCAAATATTTATCACATAAATTTTAATGATGTTCAAGATCTTCAATCCAAAGTTGGGAACGATACCGCAGCAATCATTTTTGAATTTATACAAGGTGAAGGTGGAATAAACGAAGTATCTGAAGAGTTTTTAGAAAAAGTTGTTGAGCTGAGAGAAAAATATGGCTTTACCCTAACTGCCGATGCTATTCAGGATGGAATTGGAAGAAGTGGTAAACCATTTGTACATAATTATTACAGCATCAATCCGGATATAATAATAGTAGCAAAAGCAATTGGCGGCGGACTTCCGCTTGGTTCATTTTTAACATCCAACAAATACAAAGATGTTTTTACAGTTGGCAAACACGGAACTACATTTGGTGGTAATCCTGTTTCCTGTGCTGCAGGAAAAGTTGTTCTGGAAGAAGTTTTTGAAAATGGATTAATGGAATCGGTTTTTGATCTTGGTGGATATTTCAAAAATAAATTGCTGGATTTGAAGAAAGAATTTCCCGACAAAATAAAAGATGTTAGAGGAAAAGGATTTATTCTTGGCGTAGAAATTTTTAATGATTGTGCAGAAGTTGTTAAGAAAATGCGAAGCAAAAATGTTTTGGCAAATTGCACCAATCAGAATGTTATCAGAATTCTTCCACCGCTTATTTCTACACAGGAACATATTGATATTTACTTAAAAGCATTAAAAGATACTTTGGAAGGGAAATAAAAATGAACGTTGATGCTGATGTTTTAATCATAGGAAGCGGAATTGCGGGGTTGTATGCAGCTTTAAACATTTCATCCAAAGCTTCCATTATAATTGTAACTAAAAAAGACAGCACAGAATCCAATACAAATCTTGCTCAAGGTGGGATTGCATCCGTAATGAGCCAGCACGATACTTTTGAAAATCACATTAAAGATACATTGATTGCCGGCGCTGGATTATGCAAGAAAGAACCAGTTGAAATTATGGTTAACGAAGGTCCAGACAGAATTAAGGATTTGATAGTACTCGGAACGCACTTTACAATTAAAAATGGCGAACTTGATTTAGTAAAAGAAGGTGGTCATTCAACACATCGGATAGTTCATGCTGCTGACTTGACTGGAAAAGAGGTTGAGCGTGCATTACTAAATGCTGTTAGCGAAAGAAATAATATCACATTGTTAGAAAATCATATTGCAATTGATTTAATAACCGAGCATAATGTTTTTGGACTTAAGCACGAAACAATAAATAACAGGCATTGCTGGGGGGTTTATGTTTTAGATATTAAGAATGATAAAGTTCTTACAATAATTTCTAAAGCAACAATTCTTTCTACTGGTGGATTAGGACAGGTTTACCTGCACACAACTAATCCTAAAATTGCATCAGGAGATGGATTTGCAATGGCTTACCGTGCTGGTGCTGTAATTGGAAATATGGAATTTATTCAGTTTCACCCAACAGCGTTTTACTCGCAATCTGATTTTTCAAATATTTTCAAACCATCTTTTTTAGTTTCGGAAGCCGTGCGCGGTTTTGGAGGAATACTACGAACGAAAGATGGAAACGAGTTTATGCTAAAGTATGATTCGAGGAAAGAATTAGCTCCACGTGATATTGTTGCAAGAGCGATTGATAATGAACTTAAAAAACGTGGTGATGATTTTGTTTATTTGGATATCACACATAAAAATAAAAATGACATCCTTGAACATTTTCCTCACATCAATAAAAGCTGTTTGGAAAAAGGAATTGATATAACGAAGGATTTTATACCAGTTGTGCCGGCTGCTCATTATGCTTGTGGCGGCGTTGTAGTTGATGTAAATGGTAGAACTTCTTTAACAGGATTGTACGCATGTGGAGAAGTGTCGATGACTGGAGTTCATGGTGCTAACCGCTTGGCAAGTAACTCATTATTGGAAGCACTTGTGTTTTCTTTTCGTGCGGCTGAAGTAATAAATAGTTTCATTAAAAAAAATAAAATTGATATTCCTTCCATTCCAGCTTGGGATGATTCTGGTACGCTTTCCAGGGATGAATTAGTAATGATAAGTCATAGTTTTAGAGAAGTTAAACAGGTTATGTGGGATTATGTTGGTATCGTCAGATCAAATCTTCGCTTGGACAGAGCTGAGCACCGGCTGCATAATCTTTATATGGAAATTGAGGATATGTACAAAAAAACCAAGGTGTTTGAAGATATTCTGGAATTAAGAAATCTGATTACATGTTCACATACAATTATAAAATCAGCAAAGACAAGAAAAGAAAGCCGGGGGCTTCATTACACACTGGATTACCTGAATACAGATGATTCCATAGAACCGAGGGATACTATAATTCAAAATAGAATTCCATAAATTTTATTAAATCGTAATTACGATTTGATTCTAAAATCCAAAACGCAATTAGCCACACTTTTGCATGTATTCAATTATTGAACCATACCTAATTCCTTTTGCGCTTACAATAATCTTTTTAGTTTTTAACAATTTCATTAATTCAGCTAAGATAATTGTTCCAGCCAAAATAACATCTTCCCGTCCTGCTAAAAACTCCGGGTGATCGCTTAGCAGCATCTTGCTGGAACAACTTGAAAAATAATTAATAAACTTGTTCAAATCATTATCGGTAAGGATGGAATTTTCAATCATAGTTTCATCATATTTAGGCAAATTAAGTTTAATACCCGAAAGGGAAGTTGGAGTACCTGCAACTGCAATTGTATTTATACCAATTGGAAATGTATTTTCAATTTCTTTGAATGTATTATAAGACTCAATTTTCATTCTTTCAACTTCATGTGGTTTAGGAGTGTCATTTTTAATAATCATTTCGGTTAACCTTACAACTCCAGTGGAAAAACTTTTACTAAACTTTATTCCATCTTTATTGCCATAAATTAATTCTGTACTTCCTCCGCCAATATCAATTACAATGTTTGAATCTGAACTACTCTCATAAGTAGCACCAAGGTAAGATAGTTTTGCCTCCTCATTTCCTGAAATTATTTTTACATTAAAATTCCATCGTTTTGCAATTTCGTTAATTATCCAGGTACTATTCGATGCTAATCTTAATGCGTTTGTACCAACCAAAATAGTTTCTTTACAATCATATTGCTTTATAATTTTGAATATTCTTCAAGTACCTGAAATAGCGATTGAATTCTTTCTGATTGAATTTCACATCCAGGTTGTAAACCTTTTCCTATGCGCGGCATTCTATATTCATTTAAAATGGTTTTAAGGAATTTATTGCTTAAATTTACCTCAGCGATTAAAAGCAAAACTGTATTAGTCCCTATATCTATCGAAGCAATATTCATAAAATTTTTTTATTTTTTAGACAAACTTAATAATAATTTATGGAAAATCTTTCTAAACTTGCCAAATTCTTTTTATTCGTTTGCGTTTTATCTGTAGTCCTTTGGTTCGGCGGATATTTCTTAAGATTACTTTTAACTTATCAGTTGTATGAGCCAAGAGATTTAATTTTAAAATCCTATGTTAATCAAAATAATCTATCTGGAATATTATTTACATTAAATACAGCCGTTACTTTTACTTTAATCTTATTCCCAATTTTTTTAATTTCTTTTGTGTTGTTTCTCTTAACCTCAAAAGTAAATTTGAAAAGAGAAGGTTGGTTGTTAATAATTTTGTTAGTTGTTATAATAACAGCCCCATTTGAAATCTTTTTGATGACTATTGATTATAAGATTGCAACAAAAGTTTTATATGGTAATTTTATGGTTGAAGAAATTCTTAATTTATATAGTAAAAGATTGGCCATTCTAAGCAGCTTTCCTTTGATAGAAATATTTTCATATGCTGGTATAGTATTTTTGGCTTTGTTTAAACCGTTAAAAATGAAAAATAAATGAAGATAAAAGAAAAGGAGTTCGAAGATATTCTTGATGAATTAAAATCGTTAGCTGGCGAGTTAGGCGCTTCTATACGTTTTGAAAAAGGTGATTTTAAGGGCGGTTATTGTTTATTAAAAGATTCTAAAGTAATTGTAATTAATAAAATGGCAAACCTTCAGCGTAAGGTGATGATATTGTCCGCTGCTTTGAAGGAGTTGGGAATAGATCAAATTTATCTTAATCCGCGTTTGAGAGAAGTGATTGAAGAAATGACTGAGGAAGCATGAAAATTCTTGTTTTAAACGGACCGAATTTAAATCTTCTTGGTAAGAGAGATAATGAACAATACGGGAATTTTACCTTACAGGACATTGAGAAATTGTTGATAAAAGAATTCTCAGATGAATATTTCGAATTCTATCAATCCAATGTTGAAGGAGAATTAATAAATAAAATTCAATCAGCAGAATCTTATTTTGATGGAGTGATAATAAATCCTGGTGGTTATGCACACACGTCGGTGGCAATCCGCGATGCATTGGCTGAATGCAAATTACCAAAGGTAGAAGTTCATCTTTCTAATTTATCCACAAGGGAGCAATTCAGACAAGTTTATATAACTGCTTCAGCTTGTAATGGCTACCTTTCGGGCTTTAAAGAACAAGGATACTTGGCAGCCGTCTTTTTATTAAAAAAATTATCACTTAAAAGGTGAGAAGGTTATTTAATTGAAATTACAAATTATTGATATTTGAAAACCCTTTTACTATTTTGTCTTCGAGTAAAAAATGGCTTTGATGAAAGATCTTAGTATTAAAAGATTATACTATTCGATAAGTGAGGTCAGTCGCCTTACTGATCTTGAGCAGTACATTTTGCGTTACTGGGAAACTGAATTTGAAGAAATAAAACCTTCAAAAAACAGAGCCGGTAACAGGATTTATACGAATAGAGATATTCAGGCAATATTAAAAATTAAGAAATTGTTACGCGAGCAGAAATATACTATTGAGGGAGCAAAAAGAGTTTTGTTAGATAATATTCCAGAGGAAGTTGAAGAACCTCAATTATTTACTGAAACTAATTCCATTGAAAAAATAAAAAAAAGCAATGGTAAAAATTCATCATTAGAAAAAGATTTAGAAGAAATAAAAAAGTTTTTGTTAATCATTCAATCGCGACTGTAAAAATCGGAACGTAGCGCAGCCCGGTAGCGTACCTGAATGGGGTTCAGGTGGTCGTGGGTTCAAATCCCACCGTTCCGACTATAAAGGTGCATATTTTATGTGCCTTTTTTATTATTAATATTTCATAATTTTGTCTTGTAACTGAAAGAGATTTGCCTTGATACCAGATAAACCAAATTCATATTGTGGAATTTTTGGAGTCTTTGGATCTGAGAATGCTTCAATGTTAACTTACTACGGACTTCATGCCTTGCAGCATCGCGGACAGGAAGCTTCTGGAATTGTATCCGCTGATCTTAAAGAAAATGGTAAAACTACTTTTAATATTCATAAAGCTTTAGGATTAGTTTCTGAAATATATGATGAGAATATTTTGAAGACAGAGCTGCCAGGTTTTGCTGCTATTGGTCATAATCGATATTCAACTACAGGAGCTTCGGAATCAAGGAAGAACATTCAACCGTTTATGGTAAATTATCGTTTAGGTCATTTGGCGGTTGCACACAATGGAAATTTAACCAATGCTCACATACTTAGGAAACAATTGGTAAATGATGGTGCAATCTTTCAAACAACCAGCGATACAGAAGTAATTCTTCATTTGATTGCACGCAGCAGATTAGAAAATCAAATCGATCAGGTATTGGAAGCTCTTCAAAAAATTGAAGGTGCTTATTGCCTTGTTATACTTACAAACGACAAATTAATTGTTGCCAGAGATCCTTATGGATTTAGACCACTTGCATTAGGAAGATTAAACGGTTCATATATTTTTGCATCAGAAACATGCGCTTTTGATATTAATTATGCTGAATATGTGAGAGATGTAAAACCAGGTGAAATGATTGTTATCGACCGAAATGTTTTAGAAAATCATAGGATTAAATCTTTTCAAATACATCAGAGTTCTTTTCCAACCAAACATTGTGTCTTTGAATATATTTATTTCTCAAGACCGGACAGTAAAATATTTGGTCATAGTGTTGATAAGATTAGAAGAAAATTGGGAAAAGTGCTCGCCAAAAATCATCCTGTAATAGACAAAGATGGCGAGAAAGTTATTGTAATAAGTGTTCCTGATAGCTCTAATACCGCTGCGATGGGATACGAGAACCAATTGGAAAAGGATGGAATAAAAGCAAAGTTTGAAATTGGTTTAATCAGAAGTCATTACATTGGACGAACTTTTATTCAACCAGGACAGCAGAAAAGAGAAATGGGAGTTAGAATAAAATTTAACGTTGTAAAAGGTGTACTTCATAATAAAACAATTGTTTTAGTTGATGATTCCATCGTACGCGGAACCACATCCAAGCAGCTTGTTAATTTAATTAAAGAAGCAAATCCTAAAGAACTTCATATCAGGATAACTTCACCACCGATAATAAATCCTTGTTATTACGGAATGGATTTTCCATCAAAAGAAGAATTGATAGCGCACAAAATGAACAGCGATATTGAAAAAATTAAAGAACATCTTGAGGTTGATAGCTTGGAATATCTGACGATAGATGAAATGCTTCAAGCAATGGTTGATCAGGAGCCGCATCATTTTTGTACGGCATGTTTCTCTGGTAATTATCCTACTGAAGTTAATTCTACATTTACCAAGGAAGTTTATGAAGAATAAATTTTTATTCTTTTACTTTATTCTTTTAAACTATCTTTCTTTTTCTCAAACAACTTTTTTTATTAAATATAAAGAAAGTGTGTCTTCTTCTAACATTCAGAAAGTAATTGAACAGAAAGATTTAACACTAAAGTCCAATAATGTATTGAACAAGAGTACTGGTATATCCATAAATTATTTGGCTAATGGAACCGGGAAAGGAATTGAGGTTTTATCTAAAATTCTAAAAGTAAGATCTAACAAAACTTTAACTGATGACGATTTGAGAAATCTACAGCTTGCCTCATCAGATATTGAATATATCCAGAGAGCTCATACTTATAAGATTGATATGATTCCAAATGATAAATTCCTTAGCCTACAGTGGGCTTTGCAAAAGATTCAAGCCTTCGATGCATGGAATATAACTCAGGGGAATGATTCTGTAATTATTGGAGTTATTGATACTGGGATTGATTATCTCCATCCGGATTTGGAAAGAAAAATATTTATTAACTCTGCGGAAGACTTAAATCATAATGGAATTTTAGATGCGGGTGATTTAAATGGGATTGATGATGATGGAAACGGTTTTATTGATGATGTTATTGGTTGGGATTTTACAGACAGGCAAGGTTTTCCATTCGATTCGACCGGAGGCGATTATTTAAAATGGGATAATAATCCTAAGGATGAATACGGACATGGAACAAATATAGCCGGAATTATAAGTGCGGAAACAGACAACGATATTGGTATTGCAGGTACCGCACCAAAAATAAAAATATTAAATGTTCGTGCATTCGATCCGACTGGCAATGGCGAAGAAGATGATGTAGCTGCAGCAATTCTTTACGCTGTTAAAATGAAAGTAAAAGTTATAAATATGAGTTTTGGTGATGATTCGTTTTCGTTAGTTCTTCAAGATGTAATTAAATACGCCAACAGCCAAAATGTTGTTCTTGTTGCCAGTGCGGGAAATTCTACATCAGATCTTCCTCATTATCCATCATCATATTCCGAAGTAATAAGTGTTGGTGCATCAACAAAAGAAGATTATGTTGCTTCATTTTCTAATACTGGTTCCACAATTGATTTGATTGCACCAGGCTCAGAAATTTTTACAACTGCCCGCAACAATGAATATGAAAATGTTGGTGGAACTTCTGCTGCGGCTCCTTTTGTAAGTGCGGCTGCTGGGTTGATTTTATCATTAAAGAATTTTTCTTCTGAAGAAATAAAACAAATTCTTAAATCCTCATCTGATGATATTGCTCCAACAGGATGGGATTTGCGAAGTGGTGCTGGAAGATTAAATCTTTTTAATGCATTGAAAGTTCTCGCCCCATCAATTATAAAATTTAATTATCCGCTTCAGGATTTTGCCACAAATCAGGATACTCTTAAAATTTCCGCTTCAATCCTTTCACCATATTTTATGCATTATAATCTTGATTATGGAATTGGATATAATCCGCAAAATTGGAATTCACTTTTAAGTAATCAAAAATTTCAATTCACTGATAGAGAAATTTACAAACTAAATCTGGCTGGATTAGAAGATACGGTTTACACCTTAAGACTGATAGTTTCCTTATCTAATGGAAGAACAACAGAGGAGCGGGTCAATTTTATTGTTGATCATACTCCACCGAAGATTTCTTTAATATCGGTTTCGCCAAGTTACTATGGAGAAAAGTCAACTATCTTAGCACAAGTTTTAACGGATGATCCTTCAACTGTTCGAATGTATTATCGAACCAAAGGTTCAAGTAAATTTAACTTCATTAGCCTGGATGGATTTAGTACTAATAATCAATTCATTAAAAAACAACATTACGGATTTATACCCAAAGATATAATTCTTTCTGGAACTGATTATGAAATTTATTTTGAGGCGATTAATTTAGCTGGGTTAAAATCATTATTGAAAGATGGGGATAAATTTTATCAAGTCAGAACTGATTCCTATTTCAATTTGGTAGCAGAGTATGAGCAAACTTTTTCATTACCTCCGGGATTAATATTTAAGGACCCAGTTAACTTTACAAACAGTGGATACAAAGAAATAATTTTACAGGAATTAAGTAATTCAAAATATCCAACAAAGATTTATAAATATGAATTTGGTTCATTGGTTAAAATCGATTCGTTAATAAACAGATATCCAAAGGAATTTGGAGATTTTAATCTTGATGGAAAATGGGACTTGTTAAGCTCGCTTAACCGTACTGGTTATGTGGATGAGCAAAAAGCCATCGGCTCAACAAAGTTAGAAAATAAATGGGTAGATTCAAGCGGTTTCTTTTTCCCCATTTTAGCAAGGGATATTGATAAAGATGGTAAAACAGAAATTTTATCGATTATGAAAGACAAAACTTTAGCAGTTTGGCAAGTGATGAATGATCTGGCAGTTTCATTAGAAGATACTCTAAATAATTTTTCCCAGAATGATCCTTTAAATGAATTTGGGAATAACTTTACTTATCCAAATGCAGTTGTAACCGACAGTGACAATGATGGTAAAGATGAAATTTGGACGGTTGATCAGGATGGAGACATAATTAGTTTTGTTATTAATGGTCCAGATAATTATTCAGATGGTGTTGTTATACCCACGGATTATAATAGTAATAATTCTCTTATTACAGCTGGAGATTATGATGGAGATGGAAAAAATGATATAGCAGTATTGCTACAATCATCTAAAAATTACAGCATTGCTCCTTTCAATTTGCTTATTGTATTTAATACACTTGGAAATAAATTTAATGTTTTATACGAAAAAATATTTCTTGATCCTTCTGCAGAATATAAATCGAGTTTTCAAAGTGCGGAAAGCTCAATAAGATTCGCAGATATTGATAACGATAAGAAGAATGAACTAATTCTTTTTGCTTTTCCATATTCATACATTATTAAAAGAGAGGGCGGGGAAAATAAAATTATTAGTTATATGGAAAATATAAATTCAAATTCTATTTTTATTGGAGATATAAATTCAGATGGTGTAAAAGAAATTGCATATCCAACATCAGCTGGGATTAAATTTTTTGAATTTGCTCTTCCAGAAAAACCGAACTTACCTATAGAGTTAACAGGTTACAGCCCGGATAGTTTTACAGTAAAGATTAATTGGAAAGGTTCATCTCCACTTTATTTTATTTATAAAGGAACTAATGAACAGAATATTAACTTATATGATTCTATTACATCCACTACTTATTTTGATAGAAAAGTTCTAAACCATGCTAATTATTTTTATAGGATAGTGGCGTTTGATCATACAATTAAAATGGAATTTTCAGATCAAAGTAAAACTATAAATGTATTTGTGCATACTCCGGCACGAGCTATATCTGCCGAAAGTAAAAGCGAAAACTCTGTAGTGGTAAAGTTTAGCGACAGGATAAATCCTACTATAGAAAATTTAATGAGTTTTGAAATAGTAGGGAAGGGGATTCCTAATTCGATTACACCAGCTACTCAGAATTCCTATTTGGTTTCATTCAGTCAATCATTAACTGGTGCAAACAATTTAGTAATTAAAGGTTTGAAAGATTTCTATGATTCACCAATTCAAACCGATACTTTGAGTTTTATATTATCGCCAATTGAAAAAGAAAAAGAGTTTTACATTACGTCGTTTGAATTACTTACTTCCAACAAAATTAAAATAAATTTTAACCTGGAAGTTGATGAGAGTTCTTCAAGCAAAATTGAAAATTATAAATTTGAACCTACAAATGATGTAACGTCAATAGTAGCTGATAAGTCAGATCTAAAATCAATTATTATTACTTCAAATTTTCCAGTTGGCTCAATTGGTAAAGAATATAAATTGAAAATTAATAATTTGTTTTCTTCAGCCTCCACCGGTAAAATTGAAATTAATAATGAATCGGGTAGTTATATATTATTAACTTCTTATGCAAAAGATTTAAATAATATATTTGTTTATCCGAATCCTGTAAAATTATATTCTAAAAATCAGAATGTAACTTTTGCTAACCTAACTAAAAGTGCAACAATTACAATTTTTAATCTTAATGGAAAGAAAATTAAAACCCTTAATGAAAATAATGGTGATGGCGGAATAAATTGGGATCTGATAAATGAATCTGGTGAGATTATTGATAGCGGTATTTATATTTATAGAGTTGCAGTTATTGATAATCAGAATAATGAAGGTGAAATAAAAATAGGAAAATTTGCAGTAGTAAAATGAGAATTAATTACCGGGAAATTTATACTAAGTCTAATATGTTAAGTATTTTTAGATTGTTACTTGGAATTCCTATTTACTATTTAGTTTTTAAAATAAATGATTCTGCAACCTTTAGATATTTAACAATCGGATTAGTATTATTTGCTACATTAACAGATTTACTTGACGGATATCTTGCAAGAAAATATAATGAGATTACAGAATTTGGAAAAATTATTGATCCATTCGCTGATAAAATAGTTGTTGGTATTGTGCTAATTCAACTTTATTTTATTAAAGAAATCCCACTTTATTATTTAATAATTGTTATTGGAAGGGATTTACTTATTCTTTTGGGAGGATTGTTACTTTCTCAAAAAATAGGAAAAGTATTACCATCGAATATGCTTGGAAAGATTACGGTACTTTCGATTGGCTTTTTTATTCTATCAGCATTATTTGGCGCCAGATCTACTTTTTTACTATTATATGATATTCTTTTTTATTTAAGTATCAGTTTGGTTTTCATTTCATTTTTTGCTTACACAATTAGAGCGATTGAATCAGTAATAAGGAATCGAAATGGGTCTGTTTAAAAATCTAAACTTTGAAAAATTAAAAGAAGGTCTTTCAAGAACAAGAGAAAAACTTGTAAATAGAATTACTGAAACTATAACTGGTAAAGCTAAATTAGATGAAGAGTTATTGGATGAAATTGAAGAAATACTTCTCACCAGCGATGTCGGTTATGACACTACATTGAAAATAATTGACAATACCAGAACTAAATTAAAAACCGAAAGCGATCGTAGTAAAACTAAAATTATTTCAATTATTAAAAACGAAATGATCGGTATTTTAGAAAACAATTCTAAATATTCAATTGATTTCGAATTAGAAAAATATAAACCTTATATTATTCTGGTTGTTGGAGTTAATGGAGTTGGTAAAACAACTACTGTTGGAAAATTAGCATATAATTTTAAACAATCTGGTTTGAATGTTTTAATCGCTTCAGCTGATACATTCCGAGCTGCAGCCAATGAACAATTAGAAATTTGGGCAAATCGAGCAAATGTAGAAATTATTCAAAAAGCTTCGGGGGCAGATCCTTCATCGGTGGCTTACGAAGCTCTGGAGCTGGCAAAAAAGAAAAATATTGATGTTGTAATAATAGATACTGCTGGTAGACTACATACAAAGCACAATCTTATGGAAGAATTGAAGAAAATAAAAAAAGTAATGAAAAAGATTTTTGATTATGCACCGAATGAAACATTTCTCGTTTTAGATGGAACGACTGGACAAAATTCATTACTTCAAAGTAAATATTTTAATGAAGCAACAGAAATTAGTGGATTGATTTTAACTAAGTTAGATGGCACTGCTAAAGGTGGAGTAATATTTCAAATTTGTTCAATTCAAAAAATCCCCGTTAAGTATATTGGTGTTGGGGAAACTATAAATGATTTACAAAATTTTGATCCAAAATCTTTTGTAGAAGCTTTATTTTTTAATTAATAGTTATTTTAGGTAGAAATGGATTCAAAAAGAAAAATTTTATTTATCGTTAATCCTATTGCTGGAAGAGGGAGAACTCAAAAGATTCTACCTAAATTGAAGACGTACTTAGACAATTCCTCAGCCTATTCAGAAATTTTTATTACTGATAAGAAAGGAAGGGCTCACGAATATGTTTCAAATACTACAGATAATTTCAATATCATTGTATCTGTTGGTGGTGATGGCACTTTAAATGAGATTATAAATGGACTTAATGGTAATAGTCATATTAAATTAGGTATCCTTCCATATGGCTCTGGAAATGATTTTGCTAAAGCTCTGGGAATTAAGAATAATTTTGAAAATAATATTCATACTATCATAAATAGTACGAATGTTTTTACTGTAGATGTTGGAAAGATTGAATACAAGGAGTTTCATAATGATCAAATTATTGCAAGTCATTTTATAAATAGTTGTGGGATTGGTTTCGATGCCCTAGTTTCGCAATTAATATTAAAGAATCATTTCCTAAAAGGATTACCACTTTATTTGTCAGCAGTACTTAAAGCATTATTTTGTTTTAAACCTTTTGAAATTGATGCGGCATTTGATGATAAGAGAATTACTGGGAAAAAACTTCTCGTTGCTATTGGTAATGGGAAGACATCTGGAGGGGGTTTTAAACTAAATCCTTACGCTAAATTAAATGACGAAAAATTGGATGCATGTATTATTGATTCTTTATCCAAGTTAAAAATTTTGCAAAAATTATCAAAAGCCATTACTGGTAAACATAATTTGTTAAAAGAAGTTAAACTATTGCAATTTCAAAAATGTACGATACATTTATCTGATCCAAGTTATCTTCATTGCGATGGGGAAGTGATAAGTTCGTCAGTCTCAAAGGTGCAAATAGAATTAAGAAAAGATAAATTAAGGTTCATTATTTAATAATTATAAATTTACATAATATACATTATCGGACAACTACTTGTAAAGATAAAAACCTTCACCATTCTTTTTCCCTAACTTATTGGCTGCAACCATTTTTCGTAATAATGGACATGGTCTATATTTGGAATCCTTAAATCCATCATATAATACTTCCATAATATTTAAACAAACATCCAATCCAATGAAATCTGCAAGTCTAAGTGGTCCCATTGGATGATTCATTCCTAATTTCATAACACTATCAATATCTTCTTTATTTGCCACTCCTTCCATTAATGCAAAAATGGCTTCATTGATCATGATCATTAACAAACGATTAGAAACAAATCCTGGAAAATCATTTACAAGAATTGGAGTTTTGTCTAATTTTATCACTAAATCACTTATTGAAGCAAATGTATCATCTGAAGTTGAATAACCTCGAATGATTTCCACTAACTGCATTAAAGGAACTGGGTTCATAAAATGCATTCCGATAGTTTTTTCTGGTCGAAATAATGAAAGCTCAGTTATTGATATTGATGAAGTATTTGTTGCAAAAATACAATTTGAAGCGATTATTTCATTTAAAGTTTGGAATAAAGCCAACTTCACGTCCTTTTTTTCAATTATAGCTTCAATAATTAAATCCATTTCCTTAGGCAGTTGATCAATTGAAAATATTAATTCAATATTTTTTAATATCTCAATTTTATCTTCCACAATAAGGATTCCCTTGGAAATAAGTTTATCAATATTGTTCGATAAGGTTGATTGAACTTTGTCTAATTTTGATAAGTCACTATCAAATAAATACGTTTTAATTTTTTTGTGAGCAACTGTTTGCACAATCCCAATACCCATTGTACCGGCGCCTATTACAGCAATTTTATTAATTTTCATTTTAAACCTTTTCGTAGCTTTTGATTATTAATGCAATTCCTTCACCACCGCCAATACAAAGAGATGCTAATCCGTATTTAAGCTTATTTGCTAAAAGGCTATGAATTAATGTTACTAAAATTCTAGCACCGCTTGCTCCTATTGGATGTCCCAATGCAATAGCACCGCCATTAATATTTACTTTGCGTGGATCTAAATCCAGAATTTTATTAACGGCTAAAGAAACAACAGCAAAAGCTTCGTTGATTTCAAACAAATCAATTTGTGATAGTTCTAAATGAGCTTTGTTACATACTTTCCTTATAGCATCTGCTGGTGCGGTTGTGAAATCAATTGGATTTTTTGCTATCGAACAATAAGCAACAATTTCAACTAAAGGAGTTAAACCGAGTTCCAATGCTTTATCTTCAGACACTATTATTAGAGCTGCTGCACTATCATTTATTTTTGAGGAATTAGCAGCTGTTAGTACTCCATTTTTTTCAAAAGCAGGTTTAAGTTTAGGTATTTTTTCAAAATTAACTTTCTTAGGTTCTTCATCCTCAGCAAAGAATTTTTTTTCACCACTCTGAATTATTTCAATCGGTACAATTTCGTTTTTAAATTTATGATTGTTTTGAGCTTCGATAGCTTTTTGGTATGATTCGATAGCATATTTATCAAGATTCTCTCTTGTAAAATTAAACTGGCTGGCGCAAGTTTCTGCACAAGTTCCCATATGAATATTATTGTAAACATCCCATAATCCATCTAAAATTAAGGAGTCAAGAATATCACTATGTCCAAGTCGTAAACCATTTCTTGCTTTTTGAATAAGATAAGGAGCATTGGACATACTTTCCTGTCCGCCAGCAATGATTATATTAGCATCCCCTAAAGCAATAGCCTGGTGAGCGAGCATAACAGCTTTTAATCCACTCCCACACATTTTATTGATCGTTAAACATTCGACGCTATCCGGTAACCCAGCCAACAATGCAGCTTGCCGTGCAGGAGCTTGTCCTAATCCAGCTGTTAATACATTACCTAAAATTATTTCATCTATTAAATTTTTGCTAATCCCAGTTTCAGCCAGTATTGATTTTATAACAAGACTGCCTAATTGCGGTGCATTAAATTTTGCCAAACTACCAAGAAATGAACCAATTGGAGTTCTCTTAGCTGAAGTAATTACAACCTTTCTCAATTTTGCCCTCGATCGTTTGAAATAATTAATAGTATAAGAAAAAGATAGTTGAAAGAAAAATGCTGTAAAAAAAATTTACTGATGAGTCCACTCTAAAAAACCCAAATACTCAAATTGTAATTCCCACGAACCTGCCAGCTGTAGGCGGGAGTGGAAATCTATTCAAAATTCCAGGTTCTTTAAATTCCCGCTTGCCTGCTGCAAGCAGGTTTTCACGGGAATGACCTTTTTAGATCAAACTCATTTATTGATTTAAATAATTATATTCTATTTCAAATGATAAGCAACATTTTAATTTTCCGCATGGTCCACTTAATTTAGAAAAATTAGGTGCAATATTTTGATCCGTAGCAAGTTGAGTTGTGATCCTTTTAAAATTACAAAGAAATAAAGAACAGCAAAATTCCCTTCCACAAATGCCAATGCCACCTACTCTTTTTGCTTCATCCCTTACGCCAATTTGCCTTAATTCAATCCTTGTTCTAAATTCAGAAGCTAGGTCCTTTGCAAGTTCACGAAAATCAATTCTACCATCGGCAGTATAAAAAAAGAATAATTTATTTCGATCAAATTGAAAATGTACTTCAACAAGTTTCATTGCAAGACTATATTTTAAAGATTTTACTTTAAATGATTCTTTGGCGGTTTCTTCATTTTCAATATTTTTTTTCTGAATTAATAAATCTTCACTATTTGCCTTACGAATTAATTTAGGCAAATATTCTCCGGACAAACCCAATCTTTGTCTTTTTACTTCAACTATTTTTCCTAATTCTTTAATCGTTGCCATTTCTGTTACATCTTCACAATTGATAATTACTGAATCACCTTGCTTCAGTTCATTTACAAGTTCTTGTGTAGCATGGCAATAAAAAATGTTCATTACTCCCCCACATCTGGCTTCAATAATCAATCGATTATCAATCGGTACTAAAGTAAAACTTTCCTCCCCTTCATCTAAGCAATCAATAATTTTATTTTGTGGAGAAGAAAGATTTTGTGCTATAAAATCATGGAAGAGGTCTTGAATATAATTTTTATTTATTTCAAGTTTTGAATGACTTTTACTTTCGGTTAAAGAGTATTCTAATTCATCCAATGGTTAATCCTATTATCGTAGTGTGGTCAATTCAAATATAAGATTCAATGAAGCAATATTCAAGTTAACATTGCCTTCTAAAATCTTTAGAAGTTCATTTAAAATAACGATTGAAGTATTTATTTGTACACTTGGAAAGCTATGATTAAATTTTTTAAGATTCTCAATATTATTGTTAAAATAAAAATCTGAAATTCCAGAACGTTCTTTTTGAATATCATTTAACCAAATGATAATCATTTTAATAACGAGTTTAATGGAATCAGAAGAATTTTCTGAAGTAAGTTGATTTAGTTCCTTAATGGCTGAGTGGATTTTATGTGTTAATGAAAAGCGCAGAATGTTTATTGTTAAATTAATTAAATGCTCGAAATTATGATTTAATAATTCGATTGCTTCGGTTACCGATCCAGAGGCAAAAGAAGCCACAGAATCAGCTCGGTTTTTTTGAATGTTAAAATTATTAATTAAAATTTCGCTAATATCATTTGGTTCTAATGGATCGAAGTTGATTTGCCAACAACGAGATTTTATCGTTTCAAAAAGTGTTTCTGGTTGATTAGTAATTAAAATGAATATAACTTTTTCCGGAGGTTCTTCCAGGCTTTTTAATAATGCGTTCTGCGATTCATCACTCATCAAATGAGCATCTTCAATTAAAATTACCCGGTATTGTGCCTCATCAAAAGTATATGATAAGAAATTTTTAATTTCCCTTATGCTGGAAATTTTTATATTGTTTGCATTTGGTAGGTTTATTTTATAGTAAGGATTATTAATTTTGATTTGTTGCTCACTTTTTAAAATCTCTAAGACTTCTTTATTAAGTTTATCTAATGGTGAATCAGTTGGTGATTCGCTTTTACCTCGTGGTAGTGGGATTATCAACTTAACAAATGGTTCAGAAAAATTTTTTATTTTTGAAGAGACTAAACTATTTTTCTCAAATGTTTGATTAGAATTAAGTAATTGTATAAACCGAATTGCAGTAAAATGTTTTCCAATGCCATCGGGACCTTGGAAAAGAAATGCGTGAGGTATTTGCGAAGATTGCAAAACTCTATCCAGACATTCCTTTACTTTTTGCTGCCCATAAACGTCATTCCAATTATCAATCATTTTAAAAAAACTGAGGTACTTAGAAGATTTGATAAACTAATTATCATCATCATCACTATAAAAGAAGTCTTCATCGCTTGGGTAATCTGGCCAAATATCTTCAATAGATTCATAAGGTTCGTCAGAATCCTCAAGTTCCTGAAGGTTTTCAATAACTTCAATAGGAGCCCCAATCCTTTCGGTATAATCAAGTAATTCTTCTTTAGTCGCGGGCCAAGGTGCATCATCTAAATATGATGCTAATTCAACTGTCCAAATCATTAAATCCTTCTCCGGTAATTAAATACTAATTTTTTCTCGTTAGATCAAATGCTTCAAGATCATCAAAAATAAAATCAATTGGATTTTGTTTAATACCATTATGTTGTACTTCATAATGTAAATGCGGACCACTTGATAAACCAGTATTACCGGTCTTAGCTATAATTTGCCCTCTGGAAACTTTTTGACCAACACTAACCTCCGTAGCTGAAAGGTGACCATAAATTGTTCTATATCCAAAACCATGATCAATTTCAATACAAAGACCTAAACCACCTTTATAACCAACAAAATCAACATTACCAGATCCTGTAACTTTAACTGGTGTTCCAACATTAGTAAGAATGTCAACACCTTCGTGCATTCGATTAATTCCAAGTATGGGATGCATTCTCATTCCAAATCCATGTAATCCCAAAGTGCCAGTTGTTGGTTTAATGGCGGGCATTGCAGCATAGAATTTTTTATTTTCTTTTAACTTGCTTGAAATATTTAAATAATTATTCTTTTCAAACTCTATTTTTTTCTGTACACCGTTTATAAACGATTGAATTTCATCAATATTGATTTTAGAACTTCCTTTAACAATTGAAAGTAAATTATCAAAAGCATTACCACCTGTTCCTAATATTTTTTCTTCAGCAGAAATGGGTGGTAAATCTGCGGCAATTCGCAAATCATCATTTGATTTTGATAAACTATCTAAATCTCCACTAATTTCTTTATACAAAGAAACTATCTCAGAGTATTTTTTACTTAATTCTTTATTTTCTGATCTTAAATTATCAATTTCGGAACCAGAATTAGAGAATGAGTTTACTATAGAATATCCACCAATGAGTACACCCAAAAGGATAAAAGTTGAAATTATAACCGATAAAGCGAACTTTTTCGGTAAATTCTTAATTTCAACGAATTCTAATTTTGATTTGGAAAAGTAATAAAATTTATTCATAATCGTAGGCGAAATTATTAAAATATGAGCGATATGTCAAGCTAAAAATTTTTTAATTTTTACTCAAAATCGTGCTCAAAATAGTCAATAAACCTTCTATCCTCCAATTTTACCTTATTTGCAATTTTTTCTTCTAATCTTTTTTGTAAAACCTTAGCAGGTTCATAACCATAATGTTTTAATAAATAGTTCAATGCAATTACTTCTGCAATTACAGTAATGTTTTTACCTGGAATAATTGGTAATCTAATATACGGAATTTCTTCATCCAGAATATTTGCTGTTTTATCTTCAAGTCCAGTACGCGTGTACTCTTGTTTATCGTCCCAAAGTTCTAACTCAACAATAATTTCTAATCTCTTCTGAAATCTTATAGAGCGAACACCGAAAATACTTTTAACATCAATTATACCAATTCCTCTAACTTCCATAAAGTGTTTAACTAATTCAGTTCCGGAGCCGATTAAAATGCCTTCTCCCTTTTTTGTAACAATTATTACATCATCTGCAACAAGCCGGTGCCCTCTTTCAACAAGATCTAATGCAACTTCGCTCTTCCCTATTCCCGATTTACCTATAAACAAAATACCAATACCATAAACATCTACAAAGGAACCGTGAATAGAAACACGGGAAGCAAATTGATCATCTAAAAAATCACTGATTAGGAAGGAAATTTTTGTTGTAGAATATTTCGTTCCAAACATTGGAATGTTGTTATCATTTGCTAAATCAATCATCTCTGCAAAAGGATTATTGCCATCAGTTAGAATTATGCAGGGAATATCGAATTGAAAAATTCTTTTTAAAGTTTCAATCCTAGCTGGTTCATCAAGTTGATTTAAATATTTCATTTCTGTATTTCCAAATATCTGAACGCGGGTATATGAAAACAATTCAACAAACCCGGCTAATGCAAGTCCGGGTCTGTGAAGATGATTTTCATAAATTTTTCTATCAAATCCAGAAGTATTTGTAAATAAAGATAATTGAAATTTATCTTTAACAATTTTGTACAAAAAATCCACTGTAACATGTTCTTTTTTTACAATATGTTTGTTTTGGATTTTGATCATTTAATCTTTTCAACTCTTTTATTATCAATTCTTTTAGTTTTCAATCTAGTTATTTGCCGTTCTAATTTTTCTATAACAATACTAACTGATTTATTAAAATCGTCCGTAGATGCCGTAGCTTTTAAAATTTTATGAGGTACCTTTAAAATAATCTCGGCATCTTTTACACTGTCTTTATTATTTTGGAAACTAAGAATAACCTCAACATCAAGAATTTCATCACTTATTTTTTCCAAGGAACTAACTTCTGCTTCAATAAAATCCTTTAGGGAATCTTTTGCCTTAAACTTTCTTGAAGTAATTTGAATGTTCATATGAGCTCCTTTTTTTATGATTTGGGATGAGCTTGTTTATAAATTTGCTTCAACCGCTCTATACTTACATGCGTATAGATTTGTGTAGTTGATAGATTTTCGTGACCTAATATTTCTTTGACTGCTAAAAGATCGGCACCTCTATCAAGCATATGTGTTGCTGCAGAGTGCCTTAAAACGTGTGGACTCCTTTTTTTAATATCAGATACTTTTGATAAGTATTTATTTACAATTCTATGAACGTATCTGGGATAAATTCGTAAATTGTTTGTTGTTATTAATAATGGTGATTTATGCACCAATTGTTCCCGTGTGATTAAATATTTTTTTAGTATTGAAATTGATTCTTTTCCGATTGGAACTATACGCATCTTTGATCCTTTACCGAATACTCTAATAGAATTGTTTGTAAAATCAACATCGCCATAATTTAAATTGCACACTTCAGAAACACGTAAAGCGCAACCATAAAGTAATTCCAACACTGCAACAATCAACTTAAAATTATCTGTATCCGATGAGTTCTGCTCCTCTTTTTTTTGAAAAGTAATTCTTTTTTGCTTTTCAATTTCTTCAGGAATCTTTTGATATTCTTCATAAGAAATTACTTCAGGAAGATTCCTTTTAATTTTAGGACCTACAATTGAACTTAATGGATTTGAAGAAACATAATCATTCTTTATTAAAAAATCAAAAAGACTTCTTAGTGACGATAATTTTCTTGAAATGGATGAAGTTGTTAACTTAGATTCACTTAGTACCATAACATACTTTCGAATAAGTTTTTCACTAACATCTTCAATTTCAAATTTTTCATGTTCATTAGAAAATGAAACAAATTGAAAGAGATCATTCCTATATGCCCGATGCGTTTGAATGGAATATCTCCTAACTTTCTGAATATCATCAAGGAAAAATTCTACACCTGTTTTAATTATCATTTGTTACTTGATCTTTTTCTTCAACAATTACTTCTTCGCCGCAAGTTGGACATTTTAGATATTCACCTTTTTTAGAGCTATATCTTTTTTCCATATAAGTTGAATCGCCATTTGGACAATCGCCATTTACTGGCTTGTGCCAGGTTACAAAATCGCATTCGGGATATCGAGTACACCCATAAAAAACTTTCCTTCGTTTGGAAACTCTTTCTGTAACATCTCCAATTTTACATTTAGGGCATTTTACATCGATAGTAATTGCTTTAATGAAATCACAATCAGGATATTTTTCGCAACCAATAAATCGACCAAATTTTCCAACCCGATAAACTGTATTCGAACCGCATTTCTCGCATTTGTCTCCTGTTAATTCCACTTCGTCTTTTTTATCTCCCATCATTTCTTTAAGAGATTTTATGTTTTTACATTCAGGATAATTACTGCAAGCTAAAAACCTACCGAACCTTCCAACTTTCATAATCATTTCACTATTGCACTTTTCGCAATAAATTTTTTCCACAGTCAATTCAACTTTTTCAAGATCTTTCAAGAAAGGAACATAGAAGTCATTCAGTACTGTTGTGTAATCAATTTCACCTTGTGCAATTGAATCTAATTCTCCCTCCATCTTAGCAGTAAAATTAACATTTAATATATCTGGAAAACTCTTTACCAGGATTTCATTTACTCTTTTTCCTAAATCAGTAGGCTTAAGTCGGCGTTCTTCGGTTACAACATAATTTCTATCCTGGATAGTTGTAACTATAAGCGCATAGGTACTGGGTCTTCCTATTCCTTCACTTTCCAATTCTTTTATTAATGAACTTTCACTATAACGTGCCGGCGGTTTTGTAAAATGTTGAGTTTTATGTAAATCGTTCAACTCCACTTTCTGATTCTGTTCTAATCCTGAAGGAATTAAATCATTTTCTCCTTCATCCTTGCCATTACTTTCTTCATTTTGTTCATCATAAATTTGCATAAAGCCATCAAACTTAATTGCAGTACCGGAAGCTTTAAACAAAAATTTGTCGGCTCTAACTTCAACTGTTGTAGTTTCAACAATGGCAGAATTCATTTGAGATGCAACAAACCTTTTCCAGATTAGTTCGTACAATCTAAACTGCTTTGGTTCTAAAAATGGTTTAACAAATTCCGGTGTATATTTTAAAGAAGTGGGACGAATTGCTTCGTGAGCATCCTGAACATTCGTATCATTCTTTTTTTCAAAACTTTTAACAGTTTCGGGTAGATATTTTTCACCATAAGTAGCAACAATATATTCACGTAAATCAGTTAATATTTCCGAACTAATCCTGGTGGAATCAGTTCGCATATAAGAAATAAGACCAACAAGACCTTCATTGCCTAAATCTATTCCTTCATAAAGATTTTGCGCAAGCTGCATAGTTTGTCTTGGTCTGTAACGTAAACTTTTAGAAGCTTCTGATTGAAGTGAACTGGTAATAAAAGGTGGAGGTGCGTTTCTTCTTCCCTCTTTTTTAATTATGTCAGAAATTACAAATTCTTTTTTACTTTCAACTTCTTCCAAAAGTTCCTGGGCAGTTGTTTCATTATTAATTGCAAAATTTACTTTAAGGAATTCCTGCCAATCTTCATCAGACATCACAGGCTTAGGTTGTAATCTAATATTTTTACCATCAATCTCTGCTAACTTGGCTTTAAATGTTTCATTCTTATCAGTGCGGAAAATAGCCCAGATTGCCCAATATTCAGTTTGAATAAAATTAGCTATTTCTTCCTCTCGTTCACAAATTAATCTAAGAGAAACAGATTGAACTCTACCAGCCGATAAGGCATTATCCGAAGAACTAACGATATATTTCCAAAGCAAAGGACTAATTTTATAACCAATAATTCTGTCCATCACTCTTCTTGCTCTTTGCGATGTTACCAGGCGAGTATCAATTTCAAGTGGAGCTTTAATTGCTTTAAGTACGGCATTCTTAGTAATTTCATTAAACAAAACCCGGAATATTTTTGCTTTAGTTGTTCCATTAATTACATCAGCAATATCCTGGGCTATTGCTTCACCCTCGCGGTCAGGATCGGTAGCTATAAATATATTTTTACTTTTAGATGCTAACGATTTAATTTTTTTAATTATATCGCCCTTGCCCCTAATGTTTACTAATTGCGGTTTAAAATTATCTTCAACATCAACACCTAATTTAGTTTTAGGCAGATTTCTGATATGTCCAATTGTTGCTTCAACATGGTAATCTTTACCAAGGTACTTGTTTATTGTTTTAGCTTTGGAAGGTGATTCAACCAAAACAAGATTTTTGCTCATATTTAAATTTCCTTTAGTTAATAGTATCTGAAGAGTAGAGTAGAAATCTGCTGCCTGGGGGCACATCTTCACTGAAATCAACCAAAGAAAAAAGTATTATCCAGTTAATTTCTTCCTTTGTGATAGTTTCACCCGGATACAGAAAAAGTTGGTCTAGAATTGAATCTAGATCGGATGCATTTATCAATCCAACATTAATTAAATGAGAAATATAATTATGATTTTCAGCTCCCAGAAAATTTATTTCTTCATTTGACAAAAAGCGATAATTATTTCTCTTTAATTTAAACTTCCCATTAAATTTATTTAATTTTTTATCATACAACCAGCTAAAAGCAGCACTAATTGTTTGCTTGTTAAGACTTTTCTCTTTTGAAAGCTTTTTATTTACTTCTTCAAGTGAAAAGTTTTTGTCTAATCCATCAAGTATTTTTGCAAGCACTTCAACAAATTCTGCTGTCATATATCAATTCTTTACCATTTATTAAAAGATGAAAAAAAGCAACAAAATGATCTTCTATTATTTCCATTTTTTTTCTTCTACTTGGTTTATCATCATTGTAACCAATTAAATGAAGAAAACCGTGCACAATTAATCTAACAATTTCTTGCTCAAATGAACACTTAAATTTTTTTGCGTTGCGTTTTGCTTCTTCAACCGAAATGAATATCTCGCCTTCTAAATTATTTTCAGAACCAGAATAATTAAATGTCAGAATATCTGTCGGGTAATTATGTTTAAGATATTTTTTATTTATAACCTGAATAGTTTGTGTTGATATTAAATTTAATTCCATTGACTGAATAGTAAAATTTAATTCTTCCATCAATATATTCACAATCTTATGTACGAGTTGTTTATTTACTCCAGGTAAATTCTTTTCAACAGTAACAAAAAAATTCTTAATCACTTGCAATCATAATTATATAAACAAACATTCAAAATATAGGAAATATAAATTTAGATTTCTAATTCAAGTCCTTCCCAGGAAGCAATGCAATTAATTTTTGAATTATTTATTTCAAAATGATTTTTTGTTTCAAAAAACAATATATCGATAACTTCATCAGTGTAATCTGGATCGAAGTGGAATAGAACTAAGTTTTTTACATCACCTATAAGCGCAAGATAACCCGCAGATATATTATTTGAATGCCCCCATCCAAGTTTATTTTTATAATCCTCTACAGTATACATTGAATCATGAATCAGGTAAGTACAATTTTTACAAAATTTGATCAGGTCATTATTTAAAATATTTAAACTGTTAACATCAATTGAATCATTTTGTTTATCATATTTGATTTCATTATCGGTCATGTAAACAACTGAATTATCACCTTCCGTAATTTTAAAAGCAAGCGTTCCATTTGAATGGTTAACTTTTATTGTTTCAATTGAAGTGTTGCCAATTGTAAATATTTGACTGGCATAAATGGAATTGTATGAGATTTTTGCATTGAATATTTCTTTATCTACAGGAAAAAAAGTGGGATTCATAAGTGCATCAACAACTGATTCTGAGTTTATTCCACTTTCTGGATTAGAATAAAAATCTACAGAAAATTCTTTTCTGAACAATGGAAGAAAAAAAGGAATTCCCTGTATATGATCCCAATGATTATGTGAAATGAGAATACTAAGCCGTTTAAATTGATTTTCTTTAACCAAGTGATTTCCTAATTGCCTAATACCGGTACCCGCATCTAAAATAATACATTCATTTTCCTTTGTTATAATTTGAACACAGGGAGTATTACCACCATACTTTATGGTTGTTGCTCCAGGTACTGGTATAGAACCTCTTGTTCCCCAAAATTTAACAATCATAATTTTATTTTGATGTTTTTAATAATGATTCAACGGTTAGCTCTGTATAATGTTTATAACGTAAAGCTGATTTTTCAAATTCTTCCATTTCAATATTAGTTAAATCTCTTATAATTTTTCCAGGTACACCAGCAACTAATTTTCCAACTGGAACAACAAAGTTTGGTTTAACAACCGCTCCCGCAGCCACCATAGAATATTCCTCAACAATTGCACCATCTAACACAACTGCACCAATACCAACAAGGCAATTGTTTTTTATTGTACATCCATGCAATTTTACACTGTGTCCGATTGTTACTTTATTTCCTATGTTCAATGGATATTTTCCATTTGTAACATGTAACATGCTGCAATCTTGAATGTTAGTTGTGTCGCCAATTTTAATATAATGAACATCTCCCCTGATTACTGTATTATACCACACACTGGAATCCATGCCAATTTTTACATCCCCAATAATTTTTACTCCATCGGCTAAAAATACTGATGAATGAATTTCAGGATACAAATTTTGATAAGGAAATAATTTTCCAGTACTTGCTAACTGTATTTTGGAGGTTTCCAATCCTGTTTTTTCCATTTCTTTAATTCAAGAGCTACACTTCCAATATAAACTTTCATTCTTGCAATAGTTGGAACAGCATATTTATCGTTAGTAAACCATCCTTCAAACTCGCCAGTTAAACCATATATGCTCTTAAATGTTGTATAACCATCAAGCTTAACACAAGCTATGTCATAATCAACTGCATCAATTTCAATTTTTTCTATATTATTATAAAAATTTATAACTGTAGTTTCAAATTTTTCTGTTACAAAACAAGGAATGTTTACCGTTTTAATTTGACCGGTATTTAAACGTGCAAAATAAAACAAAGAAAGCCCATCCTGAAATTTCTTAGTTATTTTTGTTGTTGAATCAGTCCACATTTGATACGGATTGAACTTTCCCTTTTTTACTTCAAGTCTGTTCTTTTCATATTTGAAAAAATACTCTGTGAATTTTATATAATTCTTTTCCTTTTCTGTTGCACGGAAATAAGTTGAGTATTGATCACTTGTAAAGTTGCTTTCATAAATCTGATGGATGCTGACGAATGGAATTCCACCATATGAATCTATGTAAGCTTTTGATTTGAAAAACGCTTGTCCCTTATTATCTTTTTTCTCAAGAATTACTAAACGAACTTCTCCAAGTTTAATAAAGCCGAACTTAACTACATAAGTAATATCTTCATTTACCTGCATTTCTTTTGGAATATTTCTGGTTGAAGAATTGGACTCACTTAAAAATGATCTGTCACTAAAACCAGAAAAATAAAAAAACAGAATTATCAACAAAATATTTTTTATTGTTTTCATTAGATCACTTATAGATTTGCAAGTTTTTCAGCTTCAGTAAATTGATTAACTGCCTTCTTGAACTGATTATCAATTCCTAATAGTACCTGATACCAACCTTCGTTCTTCCAGAGATCGCGTGCTATGTATGCCTTTAATTGTATACGTATGAATTCTTTATCCTTGTTGAAATCTTCCTTATTGAACTCAATATTTTTGCTTGAAGAAAATTTTATTAAATCATTCAGATCACCGTCAGAAAATTTAAATTCCTTATTAAATCCTTGAAAGTTCTTTAGATATTTCTTTTTGATTTGCTCACCATTCTTATCCATGTAAGCAAGTACAAATTGATAATAAATATTTGCTCTTCTCAATGCAACAGAATAACCCTGAATTTTATCTGAGTTGACGATGTAGTCCGGTGTTATACCTCCACCACCATAAACAATTCTACCACCTTTAGTTTTATATATCGGTTTAGTTGAATCCTTTTCTACTTTATGTTCTAGGTTATCGACTTCACCTTCTACCCTATTGGCGACATCAGAATAGTACGCTTTTTTATCTTTATAATCTCTCTGGATAAGCCTTCCGGAAGGTGTGTAATATTTAGATATTGTAAGTCTAATTGCAGAGTTATCTGGTAACAGAAGTTGCTTTTGAACCAATCCTTTCCCAAAAGTAGTTTCACCTACAACCATACCTCTATCCCAATCCTGAATTGCGCCAGAAACAATTTCACTTGCCGAAGCGCTTCCTGCATTAACAAGAACTATGAGCGGAATTTTTTCATATGGATATGATATTTTGGCATGAAATTCTTCATTAAATTCAGACTTTCGTCCTTTGGTATAGACAATCATTTTATCATCATCAATAAACAGATCTGCAATTTGAAATGCCTGGGTTAAATATCCTCCCGGATTATTTCTTAAATCAAACACCAGACGCTTCATTCCTTTCTTTTGCAGATCGTTCAGAGCATCAACAACTTCTTTTGTTGTTGTTTCAGAAAAACGGGAAACACTTATATAACCAGTCTTTTCATCATACATAAAATGTGAATCTACAGAATAGAGTGGAATTTTATCTCTTGTGATAATGTAGTCATTAATTCCTTTTACTCCGGGACGATAAATAGAAACAATTACTTTAGTTCCAGCAGCACCACGAAGTTTTTGCCTCACCAGTTCATTGGTAATACCTATACATTCCTTTTTGTTTATTTTAATTATTCTATCTCCTGCCATAATTCCAAGTGCTTCGCTCGGTCCGCCGCTGATTGCAGAAACAACAGTTAGTGTATCATTAACAACCTGGAATTCAATTCCAATTCCTTCAAAATTTCCTCTGAATTGTTCATCTATTCCTTCCATATTTTTAGCAGGGATATAAACGGAATGTGGATCCAATGAATCCATCATACCATTTATTGCAGCATCAACTAATTTTTGGGAATCAACAGAATCTACATAATATTTATTTGTATAAGTAAGAACATCATTAAACTTCCGTAAACCTTCACGAAGATTATCACTGGAAATTACTTTTTGAATTTCAATTCCAAGTAGAATTCCAACAGCTAATACAATAATTCCGATATAAGGAAATTTTATTTTTTTCAAATCCATTAAAGTTCTCCGTTATATTCTAAGATCAATAACTAAATAACCAGTTAATAATTTTTGAGTTACTGAATTTTGTAATGAATTAACCTGGTAATTTAACTTACCACCAAAAAAATAATTTTTAATTGGTTCGAATGCAGCACCAAAAGTTATGCTTCGGTAATATTCCTTATCACCTTCTAAAAAGTTAACATACATTCCATCAAATTCTCTATGACCCACCAACATATTACCCCCAACGTTTTTCTTTATTGTTCCATTAGGATTTAATTCGTTTGCACCATGCCGGGAGTAATTCCAATCCAATGTAATTTGCAAACGGTAGTAAGGTGTATATTTTGCGCTTAATAAAAACATATCACTATTTGGCTGGATTGGAGCCGATAAGCTGTAACCTGAATTAGCATAATTGTTATTACTAATCCTATGCGTAAAAACATATGGCTCGCACCTTAGATACTGAGCATAAAATTCCATAGGAATTATATCGTATAAGTTAGAAGAATACAAAGTGAAATTGTATAATAGTTCATTGCCATACCAACTTGTACCCAACTTGCTGAAATCAAGATCATCAATTAGAATTGAGCCGAACAATTTTAATCCTTTAATAGAGTTGTTCATTACATCTAAAAAAAGTAAAGAATTATCTCTATCCTGATTTGCATGCTCAACACTTTTATAATAATTAAATGGATTTAGGTAGGAAAAGTCAATCGAACGATCTCCGTAAATAATCATTTCTCCCAAACCAAAAGAAATATCCCGTGAAATATTAATCCCGATCCGATGGTAGCCGATATATTTATCCTTAACTGTTCTTATTCCACCTTGAACTGAATCTGTTCGTGCAGATAAATTGCCAAGAAGTTTACCATGGAAGTATGAAAATGTTAAAGGTTGGATATTCAGGTCGAAAGAAATATAATCGAATTGTGGAGCATTATCGCTAAGAATATAATTGACAGGACCATAACCGATTTGTTTTCTATCTCTTCCAATTTTGAATCTTATCAACTCAAAATCAGCAGTTAAATATCCTTCAGTGTTATCTACATAATCAGTTGCCGAATGAACCAATGGATCTGTATTATATTTATAACTGAACTTTATATCATTCAGATTTTCTGCTGCAGTTTTGTCACCAAAAACTTTTCCATTCGTACCTTTCATATAAAATCCAAATCGATTTAATACTGTTCCTCGTATCTGTCCACCATATTTAATATATGCTGCGTTAAAATTCTTTTGGAGTGATTTATCATTTTCATAAATGCTATTTACCTGTCCAACAAGATTAATAAACAAAGCTGCTTTATCCGGATCAACCATGGAAAAAAGATATTTTTCTTTTTGTGAAAGAAAATTGTACTCCGAATTTCCAATTAAGGAAACAGAATTATTTAAAGTACCGGATAGCTCAAACTCAAATTCTTTCTTATAATCTTCCAGAATATTTATATCAACATCGTTAAGTAAATTTTTGTTTTCTATAACTTGTTTAAGGTAGTTTGAGATTTGTTTCCGGGTTTTAGGTTTTTCAATACTGTTATAATCAGAAATTAAATGTCTGGAATCCATTCTTTCCAAAAAATTATATACAGCATGATCATAAGAAACATATTCAGCCTGGGAGAATGAACGTGTGCTTAACAGAAGCATAAAAGTAAAAATGAAAATGATTTTTATCTTATTTGTTCCCATTCGGTAGCCAGAGATTTATTTTTGAATACAACATAAAATGAATTTATAAACCAGGATTTACACACATTAAGATAACCATATTTCCTGTATCTTCGTGGAGATTCAAAAACACAAAGATTTCTTGCATATAAAATATTCCCTTCTTTCCTTATGCGCCGGAACAAATCGAAATCTTCTCCAGCAGCAAGGTTTTCATTGTAACCGCCAAATTTTTCAAAAATTGTTTTAGGAATTATCTGGCACTCGCCTCTTCCCATACCCATTCCAAGAACATTTAAGGAATAAAAATAAAAATTTAAAAATGAATGAAAAAATCTATCACTAAATCTTTCTTCATTTGGCGCAACTTTAACGTTGCAAGTCATTCCAAGAAAAGTTGATTCGCTAAAATATTTTTCAATAAACTCAAAGAAATTAATAATTTCCGGAATGACAATATCTGCTCCCAGAAAAATGAGAATTGAACCTTCAGCTTTTTGAACGCCTGCATTCCTTCCCATCGCAATGTTTTGTTTTTTTCCGTTTTGATGAACAATAACCTTAACTTCAAATGAAGAAACAATTTCTAAAGTTTTATCTTCACTTCCTCCATCAGAAATTATTACCTCAGCATCAAAACGAGAAGTGATTTTATTCTCCTTAATTTGACGTAAGATATTTGGAAGAAGTTTTTCTTCATTCAAAGTTGGAATGATGATGCTATATTTCAATATAAATCCTTTAAAAACATAGAACAAAAAATTTGGAATTTGGTGTTATGCGAATACCAGGCATTGGAAAGTGAATATAATTAAATGAGTTTTTCATAAATTGCCAGAAGCTGCCATACAATGGTAGTTCTTCAGTATCCAGATCGAAAGCAATATAAAATTCCCTTTGTCCACCACCAGAACCATTCAGATTTTTAACACCCATACCAACTGAAAGATTCAGAAATGAAGGCCAGTAATCCGCTATTCCCTCTGGGAGAATATTTTTCATCCGCATGCTCATCCAGTATTTTTGTCCTTCGTAATCATCAATAAAAATTTTGTTTGGTGTATGTTTTAATTTTTCCGTTGGAATATAACTAAATCTTGGTTGAAAATTTTTAAGGAATGGATAATAATATTGAGCTATATAAAATGCGCTTCCAAGAACATCTCCACCAGCATCACCTGGGCTAAAACCATAATCCTTATGAAATCCATCTTCTGTTTCGATATACAACTCAAACAGGAGAGCAGAGAGAGCGCTGAACCAGGTTGATTGTTCTGCCTGCATATTTGCTGCCTCATATCCACCAGAGAATGCATGCGCATATAAATTCGTTGCATAGAAGTGACCAATCTTATCAATGTTTAAAGCATAAGACCAATCATTCTGTAAATGGAGTTTAGTGCGCCCGCCTAACCACCAGGCTTTTCTTTGGTAGTAATCTATGTAATAACCCGTGCCTAAAAATAAGGCACCCATTCCGGCAAGTATATTGTAATTGATTTCTGTTTTGAAAGGATTAATCGAAATTAGTTTTATTGGGAAGTCATCGTCTACACAGACTAATTTGCCCGTAAAATCCCTTTTAGGATGTGGGAAAATAGTACTATTAAAATCAATCAAAGGCTTGGCTTTTACCTTATCAATCAGTGTAGAATCATTTTCCTTATAAGGATAAACTGATACAATCATCAAGAGCAACCAAAAGATTGAATATTTCATATTGAAGAAATTATTTTCGTTGAAATTATTTTTCTGGTCGCATTAATGGAAATAAAATTACATCTCTAATTGATGATTGATTAGTGAGTAGCATTACCAACCTATCAATTCCAATTCCCAAGCCAGCAGTTGGTGGCATTCCAAACTCAAGTGCTCTAACAAAATCTTCATCAATCTGGTGGGCTTCTTCATCGCCAGCCTCGCGCATTTTGCCCTGATCTTCAAATCTTTTTTTCTGATCGATTGGATCATTTAACTCGCTGAATGCATTGCAAATTTCTCTACCCAAAACAAATGCTTCAAATCGTTCAACCACACCTTCTTTGCTTCTATGCTTTTTGGCAAGCGGGGAAATCTCAACCGGATAATCCATTACAAATGTTGGTTGTACTAATTCGCTCTGTACAGCTACTTCAAACAATCCATCTATTAGTTTTCCTCTCCCCTCTTTAGGATCTATTTCCATTCCTCTGGATTTAAGTGCAGCTTTAAGTTCGTCATCAGTCGCAGTAAGAATATTAATTCCAGTTTTCTTCTCAATTTCTTCAACCATAGAAACTCTATTCCAGGGTGATTGGAAGTTTACAACTTTACCTTCAATCTCAAATTCTAATTTTCCAAAAACTTCTATACAAGTATTAGAAACCATTGCTTCAACAAAATTCATCATCCATTCGTAGTCCTTGTAAGCAACATATAGTTCGAGCATTGTAAATTCTGGATTATGAGTTCGATCCATTCCTTCATTTCGGAAATCTTTTGATATTTCATAAACGCCATCAAATCCACCGACAATTAATCTTTTCAAATAAAGCTCATCTGCAATGCGCAAATAAAGCGGAATATTTAGAGCATTGTGGTGTGTTGAAAATGGTTTTGCCGCAGCACCGCCATATATTGGTTGCAATACTGGTGTTTCAACTTCAAGATATCCTTTAGCATCAAGAAATTTTCGGAGAGATGAAATCATTTTACTGCGTTTAATAAAAACTTCTTTAACACCAGGATTAACTATTAAATCTACGTAACGCTGGCGGTATCTTAGTTCTTTATCAACAAATTGATCATGTACAACTTTATTTCCGTTTTCATCAACTTCTTCTTTAACAATGGGAATTGGTCTGATCGACTTAGAAAGAAGTTTCATCTTTCTTGTATGGATAGAAGTTTCCCCAGTTTTTGTTTTGAAGACATAACCTTCCACACCGATGATGTCACCGATATCTAAAAGCTTAAACACATCGTAATCATCTCCTACATCATCTTTCTTAATATAAATTTGGATCTTTCCCTGTATATCCTGAATATGAGCAAAAGATGCTTTTCCCATGCGTCTTATTGCCATAATTCTTCCGGCTGCTTTAACATTTTTTTCTACACCATCAACGAAAGAATTTTTAATTTCAAGAGAATATGAATCAACATCAAAACTGTAAGCAAACGTTTCTATATTTTTCTTTTGCAGTTCTTCTAATTCCTCAAGTCTTCTTTTAATAAGTGTATTTACATCTTGAACAATATTATTTTCCAAAATTCCTCCATTTTATTTTCGAGAGAAGTTTGCCAGGCGCAAACAAACTAAATCTTGCAGATTATCTGCCAAGGCAGATGGAACGATATAATTATTTACAATCATTGTAAAGGTAACAGCTTCTTTATCGGCAGTATTTACATATCCAGATAAAGATCTTACACCATCAATGTACCCGGTTTTAGCTTTTACATTATTTTCAGCTTTGGATTTTCTCAATCTTCTGGCAAGAGTTCCATCAATGCCTGCTATTGGTAATGATTCCAGAAAAACAGGAAATATCTCATTCCTATAAATGAAAGAAAGCAGATCGACAATTTGGCGTGGAGTAACTAAATTCAAACGGGAAAGACCTGAACCATCAACCATTATAAAATTTTCCGGATTGATTCCAAAATCGCGTGATAGTTTTTTTATTTCTTTAACTCCATTCTCTATCGACCCATAACCATTTTTTTCATAACCAATTGCTTTAAGTATTTGTTCAGCGTAAAAATTGCGGCTGTTCTTATTTGTAATCTTAATTATTTCTTCAAGCGAAGGTGAATAATAAGTAAACAATTTTACTAATCCGTTATAATCAAGATTTGTAATTTCTTCATCAAGATCTGCTGCGTACCCGCTTACTTTAATTCCTTTCCTTTGAAGCACTTCTTTTAAAACAACCATAGAGTATTGTGTAGGATTATTTACAGTTGCCGAAGTTTTCTTTTCTTCAGAATTCTCAGCAATCTTACCAAATACAGTTATTATATTAGTCCCTTTTTCGCGGTAGACATCAATATCAGAGTTAGTGTTTAAATTGGTTGTATTAACTTTATTTATGATGGTAACATATCTTGTATCCGGCACAATTGTAATCTCTGCCGGCAAACCGCTTTTTGTTGGTTTAACAATTATATCAACGCAGTTGTCATTAAACGAAATAGCACCGGTTGGTGCGGAATACCAGTAACTTTCATAATCCCAAGCCCAACCAGAACCAAGTCCATTATCATCAAAGGTATTATCATCTCCAATCAAATTTCCTTTTATCTCATCTATACCGAGAGACAAAAGTGAATCCGCCCATTGATTATAAACCTTATAAACATCACCATCAGAAAATCGCCCGCCAATAGTTGGATCGCCAAAACCCTGAATAATTAAATCTCCCTGGAGTATGGAACCATCTAAAGTTCCATTGATATAAAGATTTGTTATAAAGTGATAATATTTACCAAGCAACATCAATCCAGCAGAAGTAGTAAATAATTTTAGATTTGAAGCCGGCATAAATAATTTGTCTTCATTTCGTTTATACAAATATTCACCGGTTTCAAGGGATTTTATAACAACTCCCCAACTTGCCGAATTGAAGTTTGGATCATTGAAAATATCATCAATTTGCTGCCAAAATTCCTGGACTCGTGATTGATTAAACTTTCCGTAATTAGGAAATGTTTGTGAATAAACTGAGCCTGCAAAAAAAAGAAATAAAAAAATGGCAGGTTTAATTATTTTCATACTTTTGAAGTATTCCATTAATCTCATCTCTTGTTAATTCTCTATAAGCGCCAACAGGTAGTTTTTCAACTCCAATTCCAGCGTAGTTAATTCTTGAAAGTGCTGTTACCATGTAACCTAATGCTTCAAACATGTTTTTTACAAAATGATTTCTACCTTCCACCGTTTTAACAGTAATCAATTTTTTAGTTTTAAAGTTATTGATTTTTATATCTTCAAATTTACCCTTCTTACCATCCAAATAAATTCCTTTTAACATTTTTAGTTTATCTTCTTCAACCAAGGGTTTATCAATAGTTGCAAGATAAATACGAGGTACTTTATTATTTGGGTGTAAAAGTAAATTTGTAAAATCGCCATCATTTGTTAAAAACAGAACACCAGTTGTGTTAAAATCCAATCTGCCAACGGGAAATATTTTCAGATCCGTTTTTATTAACTGTATAACAGTTCTTCTATTTTTTTCATCTGAAGTTGTGGTTACAAAAGCTTTTGGCTTATGAAGCAAGTAATAAACTTTTCTTGGTCGTTTAATATTTTCTCCGTCAAGTGTAACATGATCTTTATCAGGATCCACTTTAACAACAAAGTCAGTAATAACTTCGTCATTAACAGCTACTCTTCCGTGTAAAATTAATTCTTCAACTTTACGTCTGGAATCAACTCCACATTCTGAAAGATACTTATTTAATCGAATTGTCTTCATCAGTACTTATTTCTCCTTCCTTTTCTAAGTTTTCTTCTAGTGCATTCATCATTATTTTTTGTTTCTGCTCAATAAAATCTTCATCTTTCATTATTTCTTCAATCTCACGCGGTTTTGGAAGATCAGATATTTGATACAATCCAAAGTATTTTAAAAATTCAATGGTAGTAATGTAAAGCAATGGTCTTCCAACAGTTTCAGATCTACCTGTAATTGTAATTAGATTTTTTTCCAATAACGTGTTAATAATGTAATCCGAGTTTACTCCACGGATCGATTCAATTTCTGGTTTTGTAATCGGTTGTTTATACGCAATTATAGCCAGTGTTTCTAAAGCTGCCTGGCTTAATCTTCTTTTACTTTTTTCGGTTGAAAGATAACCGACATATTTTCCAAATTCCGGCTTTGTAGCAAAGATATAACCATTTGCTACTTTAACAATATTAAATGAAAAGTCGTCTGATAAATATTTGGTATTCAATTCTTCAACACATGTATCAATTTCATCAACTGATAAATTTATATCTTCACCATCTATTTCCTTAATCGCATTAAAAATAAGCTGTACCGGTATCGGCTCATCAGATGCAAAGATTAATGCTTCTATAACTGTGGAGTAAACTTTATCCATTTTGCAGCATGATATAAATTACAAAATCATTAAAACTCTTTGACGTTTTTAATCCAATTTTTCCCATTTTAATTAACTCAAGTAGTGCAATAAATGTAACAATAATTCTGATTTTTTCCTGCATATCTTTTACCAATTCTAAAAAATGCAATTCACCTTTATCTTTTACTATGCTCAAAATATATTCAATTTGCTCATCTATGGTTATAGGCTGTTTTTTTATTTCGTGAAATATTTCCTTCGGTTTGTCCAACAATGCATTCTTAAATGCTTTTATCAAATCGAACAAAGTAATGTTCTTTAATAATGTTTCATATTCAGGATATGCTACTTTATTATCAGCTGAATAATTTCCACGATAACTTACTCTTCGTTGATTAGCTTCGAAGAATGAAAGCTCTTCGGACATTTCCTTATAACGTTTATATTCAAGAAGCGCGCGAACTAAATCTGCTCTTGGATCAATTTCTTCACCTTTTTCATCAATCTCTTTGGGAAGAAGCATTCTTACTTTAATTTGCATTAATGTAGTTGCCATTAAAATAAAATCACCAGCAACTTCAAGATCCATCATTTTTATTAGATTAAGATATTCAACAAATTCTCCAGTTATTGTAGAGATAGGAATATCATAGATATTCAGTTCATCTCTTTTTATAAAGAATAAAAGTAAATCTAATGGACCTTCAAAATTGAGTAATTTTATTTTATACAAGATTAACCCAGCTTCATTTTTTCACGAACTTCACTCATAGTTTCCTGTGCAACTTTTCTACCACGTATTTCACCATCCAATAAAATTTCTTTTACAGAATCAAGATGGCTTTCATAATATTTCCGTTTTTCTATTATTGGTGCCAATATCTGGTTAATTCTTTCTGAACATTTAAGTTTGCAATCCACACATCCTAAAGCACCAGATCGGCAGTTGCTTTCAATTTCATTAACTTCACTTAGTTGATTGAATTTTTTATGATATGTAAATACAAGACAAATTTCGGGTCTACCAGGATCGCCTTTTCTTATTTTAAGAGGATCGGTAACTGCTTTTCTTAACTTAGCTTTTACAATTTCTGGTTCATCTGAAAGTAGAATTGTATTGTCAAGTGATTTACTCATCTTTGCCTGACCATCCAATCCTGGAAGCCGAGCAAATTTTGTTAGCAATGGTTCGGGTTCTGGAAAAACAAATCCATACTGCGAATTAAATTTTCTTGCAATCTCTCTTGTTATTTCAACGTGCGGTACCTGATCTTCACCAACTGGTACAACTTCTCCTTTGTATAATAGTATATCTGCAGCCTGAAGCACCGGGTAGCCAAGATGACCGTAGGCAACGTTGTCAATATTCAATTCCCTTAGTTGATCTTTCAACGTTGGATTTCGTTCAAGTCGGGCGGTTGTTATAAGCATTGAAAATATCAAATGAAGTTCTGTATGCTCTTTTATTTGAGACTGTCTGAAAAAAGGACTTTTTTGCGGATCAAGTCCGGAAGCAAGCCAATCAATCACCATCTCAATCGTATTCTGATAAATTAAAGACGTATCTAAGTTAGTTGTAAGATTATGGTAATCTGCAATTAAATGATAACCTTCATAATCATCCTGTAGTTTAATCCAATTTTCAAGAGCACCAACATAATTACCCAGATGCAATTTTCCTGTTGCTCTCATTCCACTTAAAATTCTTTTCTTCTGCATATCTCTATGAATTGTTATTAATATTTGGCGGATAAAATTCTATTATGGATTCCCGAATTATTATTGGAATAAATAAGGTTTCCAATTTTCATCAATCTTGCTTACAGAATTACTGATGAATAGTATGTAATGTGGTTTATAAGGACGGAACCTTAACTTCAACTCAGCTTCTTCTAAAGTTCTATCCCCTTTTTTATTGTTGCAGGCAACGCAAGCAGTAACAAGATTTTCCCATGTTTCTTCTCCACCGCGTGCTTTTGGAATAATATGATCAACTGTTAATGGTAAATCACTTCTTCCACAATAGGCACATTTGTACATATCTCTCTTTAAGATATTTTTCCTGGTCATCATTACTTTTTTATGGGGCACCAGGATATATCTGTTTAACCTAATAACGCTTGGCCATGGAAATTGATTGAAAGCACTGTGGATGATTTTACCATTATTGCTTGCAACAATTTCTGCTTTTTCAAGAAGAGTTAATACTATTGCTTTTTTAACATTACAAACAGTAAGTGGTTCATAACTTCTGTTTAAAATCAAAACCTTTGCATTTAATTTACCGTTTAAATGTTTATAAGGTTCGAAGACTACCTCCTATTTATCATTTTTATTTTGAATGAATATGACAACTCTTAAAACTACTCTTAAAATTAACGAAAGAATTACAAATATTATTATATAAATGTTAGCTTCCGGAGGAATTATTTTAAATAATACAAGCAAAAATAATAGAATCACTCCGCCTAAACCAACAAGACTATATATGTCAAATCTTTTAATCATTTAAACCTGATTGATAATACCACCAGCCAAAACGTATCCCCGTTCATCATATAATACGGCTGATTGTCCGGGAGTAATTGCACTTTTAGCTTCATTAAATAATATTTTAAATGTTTTTTCATCCGCAGAAATCAATTCTGCCATTGTTCCTTTATCGGAATATCTAATTTTACAAAATACTTTTTCCCCAGGTTTAAAATAATCTTTGCTTACATAATTTATATCATCAGCAATTAATTCATAAGTAAGCAAATCGTTTTTGTCACCAATTTCTATGGTATTAGATTTATGATCTATTTTTGTAACATAAACTGGTTTTCCTTTTGCTATACCTAAACCTCTTCTTTGTCCTACTGTGTAAAATGGTATTCCTTTATGCTCGCCAATTTTTTCTCCATTATAAAGAAAATCACCTATGGGAAGATTTTCAATTACCTCAGGAATTCTTTCTTTAAGAAATCTTTCATAATTATCATCTGCTACAAAACAAATTTCCTGGCTATCGGGTTTGTTAGCTGTCTTCAGTCCAAATTCTTCTGCCAATTTACGCACTTCAGTTTTATTCAATTTTGCTAATGGAAAAATTGTTCTTTTCAAACTTTCCTGTGATAAACCCCAAAGAGCATAAGTTTGATCTTTCCTATCATCAGCAGAGTTTTTTAGGCAATACCTGCCTGTTTCTGTGTTAAATTCAACTTTAGCATAATGACCTGTTGCTACAAACTCTGCATCAAGTGCGTCAGCTTTTTTTAATAATTCTTCCCATTTTATTTTTCTATTACAAATAACGCAAGGATTGGGTGTTCTTCCATTAAGGTATTCTGACACGAAATTATCAATTACTTCATCCTCAAATGCTCTGGTAAAATCAACCGTGTAATGAGGAAATCCAAACATTGTGGCAACATTCTTAGCATCAAAAATAGCATCAAGTGAGCAGCAACCGGATTCGTGCTTAGGTGCTCCACCAACTTCCATGAATCCCCATGTCTTCATTGTTATACCAACTACTTCATAACCTTCTTTGTGAAGAATGACCGCTGCAACTGAAGAATCAACCCCTCCACTCATAGCAACAACTACCCGCCCTTTAGGCATAAAAACCTTTCTTTTCATCAAACCTGTTACAATATAGGCAATTATAGAGGAAGATTCTATGTAAAAGGCATTGGCTGATAAATAGGTATAAGTTCTACTTTTTTTGGTGAACTATTGCAAAGCAAGTAACATAATTCTGCGAATGACTCATTGTAATTTTAAGTTCCTTATTATCACTTAAAATTTTCTTCAATGAATTAAACAAAACAACAGATGGCATCCCATTTGGCTCATTATAAATCTCAATATCTTTCCAGTGAAATCCTTTATCGCCATTAAAAGATAATGCTTTTGCAACAGCTTCTTTTGCAGCAAATCGAGCAGCAAGGTGCTGGTATTTATTTGGTTTTAAAAGTGAATAGTCAAGTTCAGTTTGAGTGAAAACTTTATTTAGAAATCTGTCGCCAAATTTATCTATGCTTTCCTTAATCCGATCAATCTCAATTATGTCAATGCCTATCCCAAAAATCATTAAAAACCTACTGCTTTACCATAACCACGCGGATCACTGGCTCCATAGATGATATTATTATTATTATCGATTTGTATTCCTTCTGCAAGACCCAGATGGGTTTGCTTTCCGAAAATATGTCCCAGTATTTTCAAATTTTCAATTACATCTTGAGATAAACCATAATCTTCATAAATAATTTCATCAGGCAACCACTGATGATGAATTCTTGGTGCATCGATTGCCTCCTGAATATTCATTCCAAAATCGATGTAGTTCAAGATTACTTGTAAGACAACTGTAATTATTGTGGAACCGCCAGGAGAACCGATAACCAAAACAGGTTTACCATCTTTAAGAACAATTGTTGGAGACATTGAACTGAGCATTCTTTTACCAGGTTGAATTGAATTTGCTTCGCTTCCAATTAATCCAAATTGATTTGGAACCCCGGGCTTCGAACTAAAGTCATCCATTTCGTTGTTTAAAAGGAATCCTGCTCCATCTACTACTATCTTTGATCCATACGCTGAGTTAATAGTTGTAGTAGTACTAACAACATTTCCATAACTATCTGCTACACTATAATGGGTTGTTTCTTTACTTTCATTTTGAAAAGGCACGCCAGGATAAATTTCTTTTGATGGAACAGCTTTATCTTTAATTTTATCAAAGAGATTGTGGGCATACTTTTTAGAAGTCAACCAGTTTTTTGGCACTTTGTAAAAATCCTCATCCCCAAGATGTTTTGAACGATCTGCGTACACAAATTTTAATGTTTCAACTAATTTATGAATGTATTGACTACTGTTCCAATCAGCTTTACTGAAATTATAATTTTCTAAAATATTTAATGCTTGAATGATTGCAATTCCACCAGAAGAAGATGGAGGCATTGAAATAATTTCATATCCGCGGTATGTTCCTTTAACTGGTTCTTTTTCAATTACTTTATAATTTTCTAAATCTTCAGAAGTGATATATCCTTTCATTGACTGGATTTGTTTGATAAATAATTGAGCAATTTCCCCTTTGTAAAAACCATCTCTTCCCTTTTCCTTAATTAAAGTTAGAGTTTTAGCTAAATCAGGCTGCTTAAAAATATCTCCTTCAGAAAATGGATCTCCTTGCTTTGTAAAAACTTTTTCTGATGATTTATATTTTCTCCAATCTTTTAACTCACTATTTAATGATTCGGTTAACCTAAAGTTAAGTGGATAACCATCTATTGCTAAATTAATTGCTGGTTGAATAACTTCTTCTAATTTCATCGTACCATATTTTTCAAGAACATATAATAAACCTGCAACACTTCCAGGAACACCAACAGAGGTTGTTCCTTCCAAACTAAGTTCTGGCGAATAATTGCCGTTTGAATCAAGATACATTTCTTTAAAAGCTTTTGCTGGTGCAGTTTCGCGGAAATCGATAGCGACATCTTTTCCATTTGCAAGATGAAGCACCATAAATCCTCCTCCACCAAGGTTACCTGCCGAAGGATATGTAACAGCTAAAGCAAATCCAACTGCAACTGATGCATCAATTGCATTACCTCCGCGTTTTAGCATTAAGGTTCCAACCTGAGAAGCAAGTTCACTTGCAGAAACAACCATTCCTTTTTTACCACGCGCAGGATCCGGCGAAGCCGCATTAGAAAAGTTGAGTAACAGTAGGAAAAGGAATAAAGTAAAAACTATTTTTTTAGAAGAGATCAACATTTGCATCAACATTTAATCCTTTGCCTTTTAATTGTTCAAGGATGATTTTTGTAAGTTCTTTTACTTGCTCCAATGAAGTTTTCAGATCGGTAATCAATTGATCATCGTACAATAATTTACCCACATTATTTTTTTTATTTAATGTTTCATCAGTAAGGTTATTAATCTTTGCGACTAATTCATTTGTACTTTTAATAACTATGCGAACGTCATCTATTGCAGCTTTTACTTGGTCCTTATTTTCATTAAGAAAAGCAGTAGCCTCTTTCGTCAATTCTGCAGTGTTATTGGTAATAGTTTTTAAATTTGTTCTATTCTCTTCTATCATCACGTTAAGTTTAGAACTTATCTGAGCAAGATTTGAAATTGAAGATCGAATCTGAGAGTTAAATTCCTTATCACTTATAATATTATTTACCGAAGATAAAGTAACTTGTAAATCTTTAATTATTTTCACAAGATCATTTTGAACTCCACCCACCATTGCCATAACAGTTGAAATATCGCCTTCAAACTTTCCCTTTTGGATGATGGTGTAATCAATTGTTTTAGATGACAAGCCAGGTTTAACTTCTATTTTTTTACCACCCATTAAATCAAGCATTGATATTGAAAAAACAGCATCTTCCTTTAGTTGAACATCCGGATTAACAACAACTTTAACAATTACATTATTACCTTTAACCAAAATATCATCAACAAAACCTGATCTTACACCATTAACCATTACCGGATCGCCGCTCTCCAGTCCGGAAGCAGTTTCAAATTCTACATCAATATATTTTTGATTTGCGTAAACCTTATAGTTTTTTGCCCAACCAAAAATATAAATCAAGGCAATTAAACCGAGCAGTACAGTTATCCCGACTTTAATTTCTGTTTTTCTTTGGTCTTTCATTGGTATTAAAATCTTCCTTCATTAATGTTTTTAGATTTTTAATTTCAATCGAATCGATTTTTCCATCCATTAAAGCAAATTTAACCTGGTCAAAATAATTCCCGGCTTTATCCATGCTGAAATCTTTTCTTTTTTTTATTAGAATCATATAATCAGCGATAATGGATTTTAGAGAATCTTTGTAAATTGAATTCTTAACGCTATCTATTTTTTTTGATAATTCACTTTCAACCGAACTTATTATAACAGGTTTAAAGATACCAATTACGTCATTCTTATGATTTTTAAAGATATAAATGATTACAGAAATTATAACAGTAAGTACAACCAGAAGAATAATAAAACATCCTTTTTTCATTTCATTTAATATTAGAAATTATTTCTATCAATTTTATAATGTACTTATTTACTATTTCTATTGTATCAAATTTATGATTTTTATTAATAATATTATAACTCTTACCAAGATAAAATTGGATTAGTTCAATTGCTTGTTTCAATTACAAACTTAACTTTCCTTGTTATCTTCTCCAAATTTAACCTGAAGTGCTAAATGATATGCTGAATTGGTTGTATAAATAAATTGATTTTGCAGGAACAGTTTATTGGATACGATATTAAAATAAAGTATAATGTTTTATCTGCAGTTGTTAAACTCTTCTTGAACTTGCTCTTTAACTTTATCAACCACATAAACTAAATCCTCTTTTTATTAAAGAAGATTATTAAGATTGAATTCAAGATTAAGAGCAAGATCAAGAAATCATTTTAATTTTTATGAATTATAGTTATTAATCCATTATAAATTAAAAACTAGAAAAACACTAGAATGGAAGGTCATCATTTTCGTCAACAGATACTTCACCTGCATTTGTAGTTTCTGCCGTACTTGTATCCTTGGTATATTCACTTTCTTCACCACCGCGGGCATCAAGCGGAATTATTTTTTCAGAAACAACTTCAGTCATATAACGTTTAATACCTTCCTTGTCGGTATAATCTCTTTTAGTAAGTCGCCCTTCGACATAGAATTTTTTACCTTTTTTAAGAGCTTCTTTGAAGTAATCAGAAAGATTAAAAGAAACTACATTGTGCCAAGTAGTTTCATTTACCCAATTTCCATCTTTGCCTTTGTAACTATTAGTTGTAGCTAAAGAAAACGTAGTAATAGAAACATTAGATGTAGTAAACCTGGTTTCTGCATCATTGCCTAAATTACCAATAAGAAGAATCTTGTTAAGTGAAAAAGCCATTTTACATTTGCCCCTATAATGTTAATATATATTGAATTAATTCTGTTTTAATATAAGTAGAAAAAATTAACTTGTAAACAATTAATATTTCTAAAACTTCACCCAGATCAGTTTAAGACGAATAGGTAAAGAATAGCAATAATTGCCGGAACAACTAAGTTGTCTGAATCTTTTGGACTAAAAGCTTCTGCAATTGTTGCAGCAATTCCCACTATAATATTTTCAGTAAGTCTAATATTTCCAAATAAAATGTAATTGAATAAAAGTGATGATAAAAATCCAAATATTAAAAATGCAAAACTACCTTCAATGCTTTTTTCGGAAAGGAATTTAAATTTATGTTTCCCAAATTTTTTCCCAAATATCGGAGCTATACCATCACCCCAGCCTAAGTAAGACATAGCAGTAACTGATAAAGTCGTATTGTAGAATAACGTCCCCATCAGGTTCATTACCAAAGTAAAATACAAAGGTCCTTTAAGTAATTCTCTTCTATCTCCGGCTCTGGTCATAGTTTTAACAGCTTCATCTTCTGGTTTAGCAAAAAATCCTTTTTGTAAAAGAAGTATTGACCAAATAAGCGCCGGAGCGATATTGAAATATTTGGACCAATGTGAGTTATCATAAAATGCCCAGAAGATAATCCAGGAACCAGCAGCAATGTGTACTAACTTTCGCGAAATATCCTGTGGAAATCCTTTCTTAACAAAATGATCCATGATTGCAACAACAGAAAAAACATAAACTACAGAAAAGATCATTACGATAAGATTATAAAGAATGGGAGAGATAGTCATATAAATTCCAAAAATAATTGGAGTTTAATGGAAAATAAAAACGGAGAAAGAATAATTCCTTCTCCGTAAATATAAATTGGGTTAATTACATATTATAATTAAAATTCAATCCGAATAAATGAGCACTGGATTTATACTTTCCATTCCATGGTTGCTGTAAATTAGTTACACTTAAAGGAACGATATCCGTTGAAGTATTAATTGTTCTTTCCTTGAACATTATAAACAGATAAGCAATATCAACAGTAACATTCTTTGCTAATTTTACTCCCAAACCAACGTTTACACCAAATCTGTCAGCATCTGGCAGAGTTGCATCTAATCGTTCATCCTTAATAGGATTTTTATCATAAAGTCCTCCACCTCTTATTGTAAATTGATCACTAAGAATATATTCTGCACCTAATCTTGCAATAAATGAATTCTGATAATCTCTAACTGAAGTAGAAATATAAGGATTCTTTCCATCCGGTTTATAATCTGCAAATGTTACTTCTAACTTGTCATAACTTTTCCATCCGGTATACTGAAAATCTCCAGTAATTACCAACTCATCATTTGCATGATATGCAAGCCCTGCGGTAAAAACATAAGGAGTTTTAAAGGGAGCTGAAATCTTTCCAAAAGGAATATATTTTGCCATTGCAGCAGGAGTTTTGAGACCAAGAGTAACAACTGCATCTCCCTTAAAATCATATTTAACATTACTGTGGAAAGACAATCCAACTGACAGTTCCTTTGTTGGTTTATATAGCAATCCTGCAGAATAACCAATGGCTGTATTGTCACCGGTCATTTCAATATTAGCATCGTCTGGAAGAACAAGAAGAGGATTTGCTGGGTTACCAGTTGGGATGTATTTAACTTTTCTTGCTATAATAACATCGGCAAAAGATACTGTTACTCCAGCAGCGATTGATAATTTTTCTGAAATCTTATAAGCAAATGTAGGAGAAAAATTATAAGTTTTTAATTCCATTTTTGTAGTTTTATATCGACCGACCCAATCATCTTCCCATTCGATTCCATTCCCGTAAGGATTCTGAAATCCAAATCCCAGCCAGAAATCATTTCCTAAATCATAAGTAAAATAAAAATTAGCTGGTGTGAAATATCGAGGTTTCAACTTAGATTCTGTAGTGGCGGGAGTTGGACCGGTAAACGCAGTGTTTGGACGAATATAGGTTGCTCCAAAACTAAAACGAGCCCCAGCTAATTGCGTTATACCCGCTGGGTTAAAATAAACTGCTGATGGATCATTTGCTAATCCAACGAATGCCCCGGACATACCCATTGCTCGTGCACCGTTTTCGTTTATTTGAAATCCGCTGCCAAAAACCTGGATTGCGGAAAACCCTATTATAAAAAACATAGTAAGTAGATTCTTTCGCACGGGACCTCCTTATTGAATTTTGAAAACTATTTATTAATTTGGCAAGTGATAATATGAATTGTAGGAAATAAAGTCAATATTTTTATTCAATCGAAAGAAGAATACTTCCTTTTTCAATTGAATTACCTTCTTTTACAAATATTTCTTTAATTATTCCAGATGATGGCGCTCTTAAATCATTTTCCATTTTCATCGCTTCTAAAATTATAACAGATTCACCAATCTCTATTTTTTCTCCAACAACTTTTTTTATTTTAATTATAAGTCCGGGCATAGGAGCCTTGATCGAATCATGATGATTCTTCTGGTTTGTAAGAATCGTTAATTCATTAGCTTTCTCTTGAAGGGACGTTCTGATTGTTGTTTCAAAATAATGTCCATCTATAAGTACACCGATTTTTTCGTTGTTAATAATGTTAGTAGTTAAATCGTAAACCCTGTTGCCAATTTTCAGCAGGTAGGAAAACTCACTTATTTTGGAAAGTGAGTATTCAATTTCAGTTTCCTTAAAAAGAATTATTTGGTTATCTATAACTGTAATGTATTTTTTATTTCCATTTACTGTAGCAACAAATTCATTCATAATTCTGCTGGATCCATTTATTATTTTTAGCACAGTCAATTGATGAAGGATTTACTTCTGTCATTTTTTGTTTTAGCAAAGCACTAAGAATTGCAGCAACATCTTCATATTCCTGTGCGCTTTCTCCTTTCCATTTATCTGGTAATAGCGGTATCCAATAATCCTCAACAAAATTTATATTATAACTACCATCTATAAATGACGGCTGTTTTAGTACCCATCTTAATGCGGCAATGTTAGTTAAAATTCCCGCAATTTTATATTCACCCAAAGCGCGCTTCGTTCTTTCAATAGCTTCTAATCTTGTTCTTCCCCACGCAATTAATTTTGTAAGAAGCGGATCATAATAAACCGAAATGTTAGAGAACGGATCTATTCCTGTATCTACTCTAATTCCAATTCCATCAGGTCGCCGGTGCAGTCTAATATGTCCAGTTGATGGTACAAAATTATTATCAACATCTTCGGCATAAACACGGCATTCAACGGCGTACCCATTAATTTTCAAATCTTTTTGTTTGAAAGAAAGTTTTTGTCCATCTGCAATATTGATCTGTTCTTTTACCAAATCGATTCCTGTTATTGCTTCTGTAACGGGATGCTCAACCTGAAGGCGTGTATTCATTTCCAGGAAATAGAAATTTTTATTTTTATCAACAAGAAATTCAATTGTGCCAGCGTTATAATAATTACATGCTTTTGCTGCATTAATTGCAGCATCAGTTAATTTTTTCCTTAGTTCCTTATCCACAAAAGTAGATGGTGCTTCTTCAATTACTTTTTGATGCCTTCGCTGAATGGAACAATCTCTTTCAAAAAGATGTGCATAATTCCCATGTTTATCAGCAATAATTTGAACTTCGATATGCTTGGGATTATCTATGTACTTTTCTATATAAATATCCGAACTACCAAATGCTTTTAAGGCTTCTCGTTGTGCGCTGGTAAATGCTGATTCAAATTCCTTTTCTGAAGTAACTTTTTTCATTCCTTTACCACCACCACCAGCAGATGCTTTAAGCAAAATCGGGTAACCAATTCTTTCCCCTTCACGCTTCCCGTCTGCTAAAGATATAATTGGACTTGTAGTTCCAGGCACAATTGGAACCATATGCGAAGACATTAACTTCCTTGCTGAAGTTTTATCGCCCATTAATCTTACTGAATTAGAATCGGGACCGATAAAAATAATTCCTGATTCCTCAACTGCTTTAATGAATTCATAATTTTCTGATAGAAAACCATATCCTGGGTGAATTGCGGATGCATTAATTTTTTTTGCTGTTGAAATGATTTGAGAAAAATTCAGGTATGACTCGGATGATGGCGATGGACCAATATGATAAGCTTCATCTGCAAGTCTTACGTGAAGTGAATTTTTATCAGCTTCTGAATAAACTGCAGCAGAAATTATCCCAAGCTCGCGGCAAGCTTTAATTATTCTAACTGCAATCTCACCGCGGTTAGCGATAAGGATTTTCTTTATCAAAACTATTGCCCTCTTTTAAAATAAGATATAGATTCAAATAAGAATAGAAATATTTAATTAACAGAACGCAAATTACTAATAAAAATCAATTAACAATATTCAAATGAAGCAGGAATTTTGAATGTTCAAATTATTAGGAATTTGCAATTTGCTTATTGGATTTTATTTAATAAAAATCCAACTAAAAAAACATAATTTAATTACTTCAATTCAACGATTGTAATTCCATCACCGCCATATTCTATGTTTGCAAAATAAAATTTACTCACACCAGGATGTTCTGACAGAATATCCTTCGTCATTTTTTTCAGTACACCAGTTCCTTTACCATGTAAAATTTCAACCCGGTTCAATCCAGATGTATAAGCGTTATCTAAAAATTTAATCACTTCAAATTCAGCTTCTTCAGGTTTTTGTCCTCTTATATCAATTCTAACCTCTGCTTCTGTTTGATGGAAACTGCTCTGAAACCTCTCTTGGGATTTAGCTTCTTTACCACTTATCGGAATTATTTCATCAAGTTTAACCTGAAGTTTAACGGTACCGGTAACCAATACAGCTTTATTCTTTTCAAAATCAATTTCTATAATTTTACCGCTAAGTTCAGAAGTTCTTAATTTGGCAAAACTACCAATCGCAAATTCCATTTTAGCTACATTCTGAATTTTAACTTCAGCAACTTTTTCTACATCTTTTTTCAAATCAGATATTTGTTTTCGTACATCTTTAATAACTTCTCTATTTGCTTGCGATTCTCTGATCTGTTTGATAGCATTTTCAACTTTCTTATTCACATCTTTAATAAACGATTCAGCTTTAGTTTTCGTATCAATCAATATATCTTTCTTTTGCGTTTCCAGTTTTTCCAAATTTTGTTTGTAAAGATTTGTTAATCCTTTTAACCTGCTATTTTCTACTTCATATTCATTTAATTTTGTCTGTAGATTTCTGGAACGTGTTTCAAGTTCAACTAAAAATTCTTCTACTTTCATTTTATCGGAATCAAGGTAGTTTTTTGCCAAAGAAAGAAAATCTTTAGTGAAACCGATTCTTTCAGCAACTTCAAATGCGTAAGATGAACCTGGAACTCCTTGCCTGAATTTGTATGTTGGAATTAGATTATCTGAATCAAATTCCATTGAGGCATTTTGAAAACCTTCAAGCTCTTCTGCCATTAATTTCAAACTTCCGTGATGAGTTGTTGCAAGTACTTTTGATTTTTTGTTCTGCAAAGTTAAGAGGATTGCAATTGCCAATGCAGATCCTTCAGCAGGATCAGTTCCGGTCCCAATTTCATCGAGAAGTATAATCGAATTTTCTACAGCTTCATAAATAATTTTTCGGATGTTGGAAAGATGTGAGCTAAATGTACTCAAGTCATCTTCAATTGATTGCTGATCGCCAATATCCATTAGAATATTTTCTAAAAAATGTAGATTGGAATCCGCCTGTGCTGGTATATGAATTCCTGATAAAACCATTATGGACAACAATCCAACTGTCTTGAGTACAACAGTCTTTCCACCGGCATTAGGTCCGGTAATTAGAATAATATTTGTTCCATTTTCTATCGATAAGTCCAATGGAACAGCGTTGCTTCTTCCAATTTTTTTAATAAGTAACGGATGCCTGGCTTCCATTATTTTAATTGGTTTTGAATTATCGATTGATGGGAAAGATCCAATTATTTCAATTGAGTATTTTGCTCTGGCAAAAATACTATCAAGATCTGCGATGGCGCTTAAAGATTTCTTTAACGGTAGAACATACTCACCAATCTTTTTCGTAAGCTCGCGCAGGATTCTTTCAATCTCACGTTTCTCTGCAAAGTAGAGAGAAAGTATATCATTGTTTAGTTCAAGAGTTTCTTCCGGTTCAATATAAACGGTTTGTCCGGTTGCAGATTCTGAATGAATAAATCCTTTAACATGACGTTTATGTTCAGCTTTTACCGGTACTACAATTCTTCCATCCCGTTGTGTTACATATTCTTCTCGGACAAGATAAGCATCACTTAAAGATTTCAAAATTCTATTTATTACCTTTTGAAGAGTCTCGGATTTTCTTCTAACTTCTTCACGAATTTCTTTTAACTTACTACTGGCATTTTCTTTAACTTCACCGTTTTCATTTATAACTTTTGTTATATGATGTTCTAAAACTTTATCTACAAAAAGATCATTCAGAAAATCTTTACTTATACTTTTTCCTTCAGCATTTGATTTTAAGAATAGAAATAAATAGCGCGAGGTTTCAGCTAATTTTAGAATTTCTAAAATAGCTTTACTATCCAGAACACTTCCATCAATTGCACTTAGTGATAATGAATCGGCAAGTTCCGGAATATAATTTATCGGAGGGAAATCATTTTTAATTAAAATTTCTTTTGCTTCTGTTACATAATCTCCTTCCTGAATAGCGAGGTATAAACTCTCAAATGGTTTCAATCCTAATAGGATTTTTTTACCTGGTTCAGTAGAAGAATATTTGGAAATTTGCTGGAGGATTTTAGGAAATTCTAATTTTTCCAATACAGCTTCTGAAATCATTTAGACCTTATTTCTTTTTCTTTTCGATTTGTTTAACAGGTTGATTGTTTTTCTGTTTGTCAGATGATTTGTTTTTTTGCTTATTATTAGCAGAAGTATCTATGTCTTTGCTTTCGATAAATTCTTTTACAAAATCTTTTCCACCAATTAGAAATCCAATTGTACTTGGAACAACATTATAAACCGGTTTATACAGCCAAGAAGCTTCTGCAGTTTTTGTTTTTGGAAAAGTAAATACACCAAGTAACAAAAGCAGTACGCTTAGGAAAAATACAATCTGAACTGTTCCAATTATTCCGCCTGAAATCTGGTTAACTAATTGGTTCACTTTGTCGTGAGGATGTACTAATCTTTTTATAACTGAAGCTGCAATAATTGTAATGATAAAAATAACAAATGCTCCAATAATGCCGGCAAGGTAAGGTTCATTGTTGAAAAATGGTGATAGTAATTTGCCAACAGGTTCAGAAAATTTTACTGCAAGAAAAATCCCTATTAGTATTCCGCTAAGCCCAATTAATTTCCGAACCATTCCATCTTTAAATCCTAGTATGAATCCAATAACTAAAAAAGCAATAATAATATAATCGATGTAATTCAATTACCGCTCAATAATTTTTCAACAATTGATTTAACAAGTTTACCATCGGCTTTACCTTTCAATTCTTTCATTGCAAGCGGCATAAGTTTACCAAAATCTTCTTTTGCTTTTGAATCGCTTTCTTCAGCAATCTTTTTAATTATAACTATTACTTCTTCTTCAGTTAATTGTTTAGGAAGGTAATCCAGAAGAATTTTCATTTCCGCTTCTTCTTTATCAGCCAAATCATTTCTGTTGGCATTTCTATACTGTTCAATTGCATCTTTTCGTTTTTTAACTGCAGATGTAAGCATTTTAATTTCATCATCAGGATTAATTTCTCTTCCAACACCGCTTTTTTCAAATTCCAATATTAATGCGCGGATAGAACGCACTGTTTCAAGTCGAAGCTTTTCTCCGGATTTCATTGCAGTTTTTAAGTCCTCGTTAATTTTTTCTTTTAATGTCATAACTATCCTTGAATATTTTTGAGTTACTGCCTAAAATTTTCTAAGTAAAAATAAATCAAATAGAATTAAATATCGAACTTATATATTTAGATTGTAAGGCAACCGTATAATGTTACCAGAAACAATCCTAAAGTTTTCAAAAATGTTAGAAACTAATTCTCCAATTTCATTTAATTTAATAAGCGAAGTTTGATCTGTAACCCATTGCCTGTTTTCTTTTGTATCCAAAATGAACGGAGCAATTGCATTTGCTGAAAGACTAATCTCTTTGCCTTCCACAGCAAGAGTTTGCACCAGGTAATTTAATGCAGCTTTGGAAGCACCGTAAGAAGATTTATTCCCTTCCGGTTGAAGGCTTGTTAAAGCAGTTGTAAAACAAATTGAACCGCCAGCAGATTTTTTAACTAACAATGAAAAATGTTTTGCAATCAAAAAAGAAATGTTCACATTCAGTTTAAAAATAAACTCCCAATCCTTTTGCTCAATCTCCCAAAGATTTTTTCCGCCATCATAACCACCAATTGTGCTGAACAGAAAAAAAAGTTTATCTTTTGCTGGTTGGATCTTGGAAAAAATATTAATAACATTTTCTTCGATTGACAAATCAACGGTATGAATAAATTCTGTTTTATCATTTAGAATACTGATGCTATTTGGATTTTGTCCAAATAAATAAATCTTTTCGAAATCTTTTTTGGATAATATTTCCGTAACACCATTGCCAAGATTTCCGTCTGCACCAAATATCAATAATTCTTTTTTCATCGCAGTTCTCTATTTAAGTAGAAATTTTGCTATGACAGGAAAGTGATCGCTATAACCGCCAAGATAACGGTTGCCGCCGCCGTAAGTCGGAAAGGCGGCACCTTTAAATTTACCGCTTCTTGTAACCATAATTTCAGGTTTATAAATTTCGAACGAATCACAAATATATTTTTGTTGAAGAAGTCCACCAGAAACGATAATCTGGTCAAGCATGTTCCAATTCAATTGGTACAAATACGTTCCCTCTCCTGCTTGCGATTTCTTATATGCTAAATTGAAAAGATCTTTGGAATTAACTTGAGATATATTACTGCAGTCAAAATCTTTTGCATTCAATGTTTCGGAAATTGATTTGTTATTTGGTTCATCATTAAAATCGCCCAGTATTATAATCTTTGCATGATAATTTCTCAAGAATAACTTATTAACCTCAGTCCGTAACACCAATGCAGCCATTAACCTGTTTACTTCGGATTCCGTTTCACCACCTCTCCTACTTGGCCAATGATTTACGAAAACAGAAATAGTATCTTTATCCCTTGTTAACAAATTAACATTTAGGATTAATCTTGTGGGCCATTTATCCGGCAGATTTACAGTATCAGTTATAATGCTTATCAAATTGAAAATATCGGAGTTATAAATTAATCCTACATCAATTCCTCTTTCATCCGGACTTTCTGCATATGCCACTTTATAGTTTTTTGCAATAGTGTATTTTTTAACCAAAGTATCAAGCAATGCTTTGTGTTCAACTTCTTCCACACTTAAAATATCAGGACCAATTCCATCATTCATCGAAAGAATTACTTTAGAAATATTGGAAAGTTTTTTATCAAGCTTTTCCTGGTCCCATTTTTTTTCACTTGAAGGTGTAAATTCATCATCATTTTTAGCGGGATCATCTTCGGTATCAAAAAGGTTTTCCAAATTCCAGTTGGCGGCAACAAAATATTTCTTTTCTTGCCCATTAATATTTGAGACAAAAACTAACGAACCAATCAATAAAATTATTAAAGTGATATTTTTCATATTAGTTTGTATTTAATTATTGTTTGTTAATTCTTAACAAATCTATTGAAATTAAATGTGCTAATCAAATTTATTGCTTAAATCCAAATAAAATCTACAACATTTTATAAAAATGAAAATTCTTTTATCTGCCAGTTTCATTTAATAGTTCAAATAAGTATTTTCACAAAAAGTATTAAGGACATAATCGAATGATCAAAAGCGGTAAAGAACATGAACTTGTGCGAGGATTAAGTCTTTTAGCAGCAATGATGATTGTTGCAGGTTCAATGATTGGCTCAGGTATATTTAGAAAACCGGCAACTATGGCTGGTCAATTAATGTCACCTGAATTATTGTTGATTGTATGGATAGTTGCAGGGTTGATAACATTTATTGGTGCGCTATCTAATGCAGAAGTAGCTGGTATGATTGACGAAACTGGCGGGCAATTTATTTATTTCCGTAAAATGTATGGTGACTTTACCGCTTTCCTTTATGGCTGGGCAACATTAGCCGTTATTCAAAGCGGCAGCCAGGCAGCCATAGCTTATGTGTTTTCTGAATACTTAGGCTACTTCTTTAAATATCCTCACTTCTCTAAAGAGGTTGAGCAGTTTGCCATTTATATGCCGTTTGTTGGAGATATTTTTCCCTTAAAGGATTTTGGAACTAAGGCAGTTGCTATGCTTTGTCTTGGTTTTTTAACTTTTGTTAATTATATCGGAGTTGTATTTGGTGGAATAGTACAAATTATAATAACCATCATAAAGATTGCTTCAATCCTTATTCTAACAGCCTTAATTTTAATTCTCGGTAATGGATCTTTTAGCAATGTTTACACTGGATTTAGTTTACCGGTTAACAATGGTCATAGTATTTTTGTAATGATGGGATTAGCATTAGCCGGGGCTTTTTGGGCTTACGATGGTTGGAATAATGTTACTTATGTATCCGGTGAAGTTAAAAATCCTAAACGTAATATTCCCCTGGCTTTGCTTTTTGGAACATTGATTGTAATTCTAGTATATGTGGTAATTAATATTGCATACCTTTATATCCTTCCAGTAAAAGATATGGCAAATTCACCGCTTGTAGCTGCTTCTGCTGCACAAGTTATTTTTGGTCCGCTTGGAGCTTCAATAATTTCTATCGCTGTAATCGTTTCTACATTTGGAGCAGTGAATGGAAGTATCTTATCAACTTCCAGAGTTTTTTATGCAATGGCAAAATCGAAATTATTTTTTAAGAGTTTGGGAAACGTTCATGATAAATATAAAACACCTCATATTTCACTTGTGGTACTTGGAATTTGGTCCAGTGGATTAGTTCTTACCGGCACATTTGATATTATTACTGACTACGTGATGTTTGCCGCCTGGTTGTTTTATGCATTAGGTGCATATGGAGTTTTTATTTTACGCAGGAAAATGCCGGACACTCCACGACCGTACAAAGTTTGGGGTTATCCATATACCCCTGCAATATTTATAATTTTTTCGTTAATATTTTTATTAAACACTGTTATTTCCAATACACGGAATGCAATGATGGGATTGATATTAATTTCACTTGGATTACCCATTTATGCGTACTGGAAATATTTTTCAAAAAAGAATTCTACATCTAATTAAAAATGAATCGAACTTAAAATGAAAAAGAAATTCGTAATCATAGATGCAATGGCATTAGCCTACAAAGCATACTTTGCTTTTATCACTCGTCCTTTAAAAACTACTAAAGGTGAACCGACATCGGCGGTATTTGGATTTATCAACCAGCTTTTAAAAATTCTTGAAACGAATAAACCTGATTATATAGCTGTGGCTTTTGATTCAAAAGGAAAAACATTCCGGCATGAACGTTATGAAAAATATAAATCATCGCGTGCAGAAATGCCGGAAGATCTTATTCCTCAGATTAAAAGAATAAAGCAGGTTATAGAAGCTTTTGATATTCCGGTTTATATCCTTCAGGGTTATGAAGCTGATGATATAATTGGTACTGCTGTTAAGAAGGCGGAAGAGCTGGGTTTTGAAGCATTTGCAATTACACCTGATAAAGATTTTAATCAATTAGTTACTGAAAATATAAAGATTATAAAACCAGGGAAATCCACTGATGAAATTGTGTTAGTAGATAAAGCCTGGATAAAAGAAGAATTCGGATTTGAACCGATCCAAATGATTGATTACCTGTCCCTTGTTGGTGATGCTTCTGATGATATTCCCGGTGTTGCCGGCATTGGTCCAAAAGGTGCAATACCATTAATCCAAAAATATAAATCGGTTGAAGGGATATACCAGAATATTGATGCAATTGAAAAAGCTGGTATTAAACAAAAGCTTATAACTGGAAAAGAGAATGCTTTTCTTTCAAAAGAGTTAGCTACGATACATACTGAGGTTCCAATTGATTTCGATTTCGAAAAAGCTGCTTTCACCAAACCAGATATTGAAAAGCTGAACAATTTATTCATTGAATTAGAATTCAGGTATTTTGCTCAACGACTTCTGAAAATTTTTGGCGAAGAATTGAAGCCGCAGACTAAGGTTAATGAAAAGGTTTCTAAGGAAGAAACTAAAATAGAAAATCCAGAGACAGAAGTTTTGAAGCAGGAAGAAATCAAATCATTTAATTCAAAAGATGTCAATTATCAATTGATAACTGAATATAAAAAAGCAAAAGAACTTGCAGAAAAATTACAACATACTTCACTTTTTGTTTTTGATACTGAAACAGACTCGTTGGATAGTTTTGATTTGAATCTTGCCGGAGTTTCTTTTTGTTTGAAAAAGGGTGAGGCATTCTATATCGCAACAAATCCGTTTCCTGATCGTAGCGATTTATTTTCACGTGATCTTTCTAACCGTTTACATATTAATGACTTCATCAAAATATTCAAACCGATATTTGAGGATGAGAAAATAAAAAAGGTTTGTCAGAATGGTAAGTTTGATATATCTGTTTTAAGGAAGTACGATATTGTTGTAAAGAATTTTTTCTTTGATACAATGCTGGCAAGCTACGCCATTGATCCAGATCAGAAACATGGAATGGATGACTTATCTGTGAAATACCTGAACTATCAACCTATTCCTCTTTCCAATCTAATTGGCTTAAAAAAAGATCCATTAAAAATTTTTGATGTTGATTTAGAAAAGTTATCCGACTATTCCTGTGAGGATGCTGATATTACTTATCATTTATTTGACATTCTTTCCAGGGAAGTTGAAAAAGATAATTTGGAAAATTTATGCTTCAATGTAGAATTTCCATTAGTAAATGTTTTGGAGGATATGGAAAGAGAAGGAATTAAAGTAGATGAAAATTTCCTTAAAGCATTCAGCAAAGAACTGCAAATACAGCTTGATGGACTTGTAGAAAATATCTGGAAGATTGCCGGTGAAAGATTTAATATCAATTCACCTAATCAATTACAGAAAATCCTTTATGATAAATTAGGACTTGCTACCGGTAAAAAAACCAAAACCGGTTTTTCCACCGATGCAAAATCCCTGGAAGTTCTTCAAGGTGAACATGAAATAATTGATCTGCTGATGAACTATCGACAAGTGCAAAAATTAAAATCTACTTACTCAGATACTCTTCCAGAAATAATTCATCCAAAAACTGGTAGAATACATACCAGCTTTAACCAAACTGTTGCATCTACCGGAAGACTGTCATCTAATAATCCCAATCTTCAGAACATACCGATCCGAACTGAACTTGGGAAAGAAATAAGAAAAGCATTTGTTCCAAGAGATAAAGATTATATCATTTTAAGTGCAGATTATAGTCAGATTGAATTAAGAATAATGGCAAGCATTTGTGGAGATGAAGGATTGTGCAAAGCATTCCGGGAAGGCGAAGATATTCACCGTAGCACTGCTGCATTGGTTTTCCAGGTTGATCCAAAAGATGTAAATCCTGATATGAGAAGGAAAGCTAAAGAAGTAAACTTCGGAATCCTTTATGGCATTGGAGTTTTTGGGTTAAAAACAAGACTTGGAGTTAGTCAAGCACACGCAAAGGAAATTATTGATACATATTTCAAATCCTTTAACAAAGTAAAAAGTTATATGGATTCGGCGATTGCACAAGCAAAAGAAAAAGGTTATGCAGAAACTTTAATTGGCAGAAGAAGATACCTTAGAAACATCAATAGCAATAACCACGTGGTGCGTTCGTTTGAAGAAAGAGCCGCCATAAACATGCCCATCCAGGGAACGGCTGCGGATATGATTAAGATTGCGATGATAAACATCCACAATGAACTTATTAAGAGAAAAGCTAAAACTAAAATGGTTCTTCAGGTACATGATGAACTTGTTTTTGATGCGCACAAAGACGAAATCGATACGCTCAGACCAATCATAAAGGAAATTATGGAAACTTCATTTCCACTTAATGTTCCTGTTGTTGTAGATACCGGCGTTGGCAACAATTGGCTGGATGCACATTAGGATGGTTGATAGAAATTTTTTAGACAGGATTATTTCCGAATTTATAATTACCCTAATATTGGTTTATTTTTAATGGATAAAGTAAACGCAATATTAAAAAATATTTTTGGTTTTGATTCGTTCAGACCGTTACAGCGGGATATAATTCAAACTATTCTTAATAAAAAGGATTCATTGGTAATAATGCCAACTGGAGGTGGTAAATCTATTTGCTACCAAATACCGGCATTACACTTTGATGGATTGACTATAGTAATTTCTCCGCTTATTTCTTTGATGAAGGACCAGGTTGAACAGCTTAAACAGCTTGGTATCAATGCAATACTTTTGAACAGTTCATTATCTACAAGTGACTATAACAATAATTTATCTATCGTTAGAAATCAGAAGACAAAACTACTTTACATCGCACCTGAGTCTCTATTCAAAGAAGAAATAATAAATTTATTAAAATCTATAAAGCTGGATTGCATTACTGTTGATGAAGCACACTGCATATCTGAATGGGGACACGATTTCCGACCTGAATACAGGCAGCTTGGAGAGTTTAGGAAAAATTTTCCATCTGCGGTTTGTGTTGGATTAACTGCTACTGCTACACCAAGAGTTCAGGATGATATTGTTAAGAATCTAAAATTGGTATCCCCTACCCGGTTTATTGCAAGTTTTAACAGGGATAATTTATTTTTACAGGTGCTGCCAAAAGGAAATTCATTCGATCAGACTGTTAAATTTTTAGAGGGACATCAAAATCAATCCGGAATTATTTATTGTTTTTCGCGGAAGCAAGTGGATAGTTTACATGAAGATTTATTTCATCTCGGGTATTCAACCAAACCATACCACGCGGGGCTTTCTGATGAAGAACGGAATTCTAATCAGGATCTTTTTATAAAAGATAAGATTCAAATAATTATTGCTACAATTGCATTTGGAATGGGGATCAATAAATCTAACGTTCGTTTCGTGCTTCATCACGATCTTCCTAAAAATCTTGAGTCTTACTACCAGGAAATTGGCAGATCAGGTCGCGATGGTTTGAAGTCTGATTGTCTGCTGTTATTTAGTTACTCGGACATTGCTAAAATAAATTATTTTATTGATCAGAAAGAAGATCAGCATGAAAGACTTTCTGCCAAAACACATTTAAATGAAATGGTTAGATTTGCAGAAACCGAAATCTGCAGACGAATTCCGCTTATTAATTACTTTGGTGAGGATTATAAAATTGATAATTGTGGAATGTGCGATAATTGCGTTGCTGATGAAAAAGAATTAACGGATATAACTATTCCAGCTCAAAAATTCTTATCAACAATAAAACGAACCGGAGAAATATATGGGGCAAAATACATCATTGATGTTTTGCTTGGTATTGAATCGGATAAGATTTTTAGCAACCGGCATCAAAACTTAACAGTTTATGGAATTGGTAAAGAGTTAAAAAGAAAAGAATGGCAATTGCTTTCTCAACAGCTTTTGCGAAAGCAGCTTTTGTTTAGAGATGCTGAATTTGGAAGTTTAAAAGTGCCGGCTAAAGCATACAATGTTTTACTGAAAAATGAACGTGTGTTTGGATCGATTAAAGAACCAGAATTTGTAGCAAAGAAAGTTAAACCTGTCGATCAATCTTTTAACAACGAGCTATTTGAACTACTCCGCAAAAAGAGAAAAGAATTAGCTGATCGGTTTGATATTCCTCCATACGTAATATTTTCTGATAAGACTTTGATGCAAATGGCTATTTATTATCCGCAGACAAGAGAAGATTTTGCCAGTATAAGCGGGGTTGGAAAATCTAAGCTGGAACGATACGGCGAAATATTTTTACAGATTTTGAAGAGTTATTGCGCAAAAAAAAATATTTCCAGTAACAGGCAGGGATTGAGACCTTCTCAAAATAAAAAAACGGCAGATAAATTAAGACACGTTGTTGTTAGTGAAGCATATAATGCAGGTACTTCATTAGAAATTTTAGTAGCACAGTACAAAGTTAAACTTTCAACAATAATAAACCATCTTGGCAGGTATGTTAATGAAGGAAATAAAGTAAGGATTGATGGACTATTAAAATATATTACTTTGTCTCCCTATCGCCACCAAAAAATATTTGATGAATTTAAGAAAGATAACTCTGATAAACTGAGTCCGATTTTCGAAAAATACAAAGGGGAGATAAGTTACAATGATTTGCATCTTCTAAGAATAATATTTCTATGCAAGCATTCCTGAGAAACTATTAATTGAACCAGTCTTCTATAATCAACAATTTATTGTTAAATCATCTGCCAACAATTCCGCCTGTTTAAGTACGGTATCAATAGCTTTTTGTTGTTTGTCTGGTGGATAACCATACTTAGTTAATGTGCGTTTTACGAGCATCATTAGTTTCGCTCTTGCACTTTCACGAATTGTCCAATCAATCGTTGCATTTCTTTTTACTTTGTCAGCAATCTCTTTTGCAATAGTTTTTAATGTATCATCGCCTAAAACTTTTACTGCACTATCATTAGTTTCAAGTGCATCATAAAAAGCCAATTCATCTTGCGATAATCCAAGTTTCTCCCCTTCTTTATCCGATTCTTTAACTTCCTTTGCAATTTTTATTAGCTCTTCAATAATCTGGGCAGTTGTTAATAGATTATTTTGATATTTCTTAATTGCAGTTTCCAGCATCTCTAAAAACTTTTTACTCTTTACAAGGTTAGTTCTCAATCGTGATTTTATTTCATCATTTAAAATTTTCTTTAACAATTCAATTGCAAGATTCTTATGAGTCATTCCCTGAACTTCCAAAAGAAACTCATCTGACAAAATTGATAGATCTGGTTTTTCAATTCCTGCGGCTTCAAAAATATCTATAACTTTATCTGAACTTATTGCCTGGTCAACTATCATTTTAATTGCAGTATCAATATCTGTCTGGGATTTTCCTTTTCCCTCCGTCTCAAATTTTACTAACCTTGCTTTCACTACCTGAAAGAACGCAACTTCTTCTTTTATCTCCATTGCTTTTTCGTGCGGCATTGATAGTGCAAATGCCAGATTTAACAAAGTAACTTCATGAACAAAGCGATTCTTTCCATCCTGCAAACCTAAAATATGTTCTTCAGCCTGAAGAATTATTGAAAGCTTTTCCTGTGGTGTACCAGTAAAGAAACGATTGTAATTAAATCTAAATTGTCCTTTGTAATAAGCTGCCGGTTCCTCAACTAAAATATCTTTTTGTGTTTTACTTTCCTCATTAAACATCTGCTGAACAATCTCAAGCTTTTCAAGCATTACCTCTACAGCTTGCTCTATCTTTTCAGTTGGATCACCTTTACCACCAGAGTCTGAGTAAAATGACAACGCTTTTTTCAAATCTGTTGCAATACCAAGATAATCAACAACCAACCCACCGGGCTTGTCTTTAAAAACTCGATTCACTCTGGCTATTGCCTGCATTAGGCTATGCCCACGCATAGGTTTATCTATATACATCGTGTGTAAGCAAGGAACATCAAATCCTGTTAGCCACATATCAATTACAATAACCATTTTCAACGGATCAGCAGGATCTTTCATCCTGTCCGATAAATATCTTCGCTGCTGTTTTGATGTATGATGCTTTGCCAAAACGGGACCGTCGAAACTTGCAGCAGTCATTACAACTTTTATAGTTCCTTTAGTAAGATCTCCGTTATACCAATCAGGTTTTATTGTAATTATTTCATTGAAGAGATCCACGGCAATTCTACGGCTCATAGCAACAATCATTGCTTTGCCTTCAAATACTTGTTGACGTTTTTCAAAATGATTAACAATATCTTTCGCCAAATTTTTTATTCTATGATTGTTACCCACAATAGCTTCTAACTTAGACCATTTAGCTTTTGCTTTCTGTTTTTCTGTAATCTCTTCATCCTGCTCTAACTCTTTATCAAATTCCTCAATTAAGCGTCTGCCTTCTTCATCAAGATTAACTTTTGCAAGCCTGCTTTCATAATAAATCCTAACTGTTGCCCCATCCGCCACCGATTTCGCTATATCATAAATATCAACATAGTTGCCGAATACCTGAGGAGTATTTATATCTGTACCTTCAATAGGTGTTCCTGTAAATCCGATGTAAGTAGCATTTGGTAAAGCATCCCGCATATACTTTGCAAAACCATAAGCAATACGCTGCCCGATCACTGTGTTGCTGTCTTTATCTTTTACATCTTTTAACGATGCTTCAAATCCATATTGTGTTCTGTGAGCTTCATCTGCAATTACAATTATATTTCTTCTGTCCGATAGCTGATCATATTCTTCTTTGCCTACTTCCGGTAGAAATTTTTGAATAGTAGTAAATACAATTCCACCGCTTGCAACTTTTAATAATTTCTTTAAGTGTTCCCTGCTTTCAGCCTGGATTGGTTCTTGCCTAAGCAATTGTGTTGAAGCTGCAAATGTATCAAACAACTGATCATCCAGATCATTACGGTCTGTTATTACAACTATAGTAGGATTCTGCATCTCAGGTGCTGTAATAAGTTTACCGGAATAAAAAACCATACTTAAACTTTTACCTGAACCCTGTGTATGCCAAATTACTCCAGCCTTGCGGCTTCCGTAACCCTCACCCTTGCCCTCTCCCAATGGGAGAGTGTGGTTTGATTTAGAATATGTGTCCGAGAAACTGGTTTTTCCACTCCCGCTGGGAGAGGAGTTAGAGGTGAGGGATGAAGTTATTTTCTCAAATACTGACTCAGGATTATTTAATAACTCTTCATTCTTGAATCTTAAAACCTGATTGCCAAGCGAGGTTAAATATTTGTCCCTGATACTATCGTGTCTTTGTTGTTCCGGGGTATTATGGATTTCACCATCAAATTCAATTATTAAATTCTTTTCGCTGCAATAAAAATCAACAATATAAGAGCCGACTTGATGCTGTCGTCTGAATTTCAGATTAAGAAATTTTCTGTTGCGAACCAACTCCCAAAATATTTCTTCAGCTTTAGTTTGGTTTTTCCTAAGTTCTCTTGCTTCATCAATCAATCCTGAAAAATTAAATCCACCCCTATAATTTTTATCTCTCTGAGTTTCATCATTCATATTTCTCTCCCTCTGGGAGAGATTAAGAGAGGGTTGATAGCCAATAGCCCGAATAGTGCTATCAATAGCTTTGTTTACTGCGTAGTATTGATGATAAGCTGCTAAGATCTTTTCTGTAGATATTTGAACAATCCCATCATCAAGTCCTCTCCCATTGGGAGAGGATTTAGGAGAGGGTTTCATAGTTTTCTGGAAAACTATGAAATATCTTGTAATATCAAGTAATGTTTTAGGATTTAGCATCCCTTTGATAAGAGTTTCAAGCTGAGGAGTAAAACGTGATGCTTCTTTAGTTCCTTCTGAACTCTTCCAAGCCATAAAACGTTTGATACCGGCGGAAACACTACCTGCTTTACATTCTAATCCGTCTGAGATTACACAAATAGAATTGTAAGTAAATAAACCTGGAATAATAGCTTTATAAGTTTGTATCTGGTTAAATGCAGATTCAATTGTTGCGTTTTCATCTGCTGCATTTTTTAATTCTATTACTACGAGTGGAATACCATTTACAAAGAGTAAAATATCTGGTCTTTTGTTTTGCCTGCCCGCCGAGGCGGGGTTGTTCTCTACTATCGTGTATTGATTAACAACAAGGAACTGATTGTTCTCAACATTATCAAAATCTATTAACGCAACTTCATAACTTCTTTCATAACCATCCTGCTGATAAGGAATTTTTACTTTCTCTATTAAGCATTGATGAAATGTTTCGTTGTTATGAAGAAGATCCGGCGAATAGATGCGAAGTACTTTTTGTATTGCCTGTTCTTGTGCTTCTTTTGGAATGTGAGGATTTATTGTTGAAACTGCTTTACGCAATCGATCCGTTAAAATAATTTTATCATAATTTTCCCGTTCAGGTTTCTCGCCATCAGGAGATATTATAGAACCGTGGACATATTCCCAATCGAGTGAGTTCAGTTGCTCAATTGCGAAGTATTCTATTTTATCTTCGGTTATGGGTTTCATTTGTCTGAACTATGATTCATTTGATTTTCGGGTTTCCCTGATTTTTCTGTTTGAATTTTTTATTTTCAAGTCGCTTGAATTCCAGACTTTTTGCACCAAAATTTATTAATAGACCAACTTCTAAATCGTATGCTTCCAGATAATTGATTGCGCGGGCTAAATGCACATCTTCTAATTTTACCAATGCTTTTAATTCTACTGAAATTTTTTCTTCCACTAAAAAATCAACTCTTCTTGTTCCTATTTGTTGATCTTTATAATATACCGGCATTTCGTATTCTCTTGAAAACAATATATTGGAATCTATGAATTCTATTTCCAAAGCTCTTTGATAAATAACCTCCTGAAATCCATTTCCTAAAGCTGAATGTACTCTCATTGCACATCCTATAATTTTAGAAGTCATTTCAGAATATTTATACTTACCATCAATCATTGTCTGAACCGCTGATCCATATGATTCTTATGATTTATTTGATTTTTTATTGCTATAAACATAACTAATCCCTTATACAAAAATAATATTGTTAAACTTTTATTTATCATAATCATCGTTAATCAGTTAATCATATAAATCACAGTTCAGACGTATTTCTCCACTCATCAACTTGGGTAAAAGTGTATCGCGAAGTTGTGTGAGAGTGCGGATTTGATTGTTATTCGTTTTTATTTTATTCCAATATTGATTTGTAATGAAAATAAAATCATTTGTTTTTGCTGCTGGTGGAAAAGAGAAAATAATTGATTTCAACATTTCTTGATTGATTTTAGGTTGAACAGCACCAGTTACAATATTAGAAATATTTGTAAGCTTCAAGAAAATATAGATGAGATAATTTGTGTAAGGTTGCTTGGCAGTAAAAATGTGCGTATGATTATTTACCCAGAATTTGCCAACGGGCATTTGAAGTATCGGATAGCCATCTTCGGTCTCAACTGTTCCATCTTCACCCATTAAAATATATTCTCCATCAAATATATAATCGTTAATATAATCCATTATAGTAGCAGCACCATAGTAAGGGTAAAGAGTGCCATATTTCATTTTATCTCTTTCCATACTTGAGAGTGGTATTCTTTTACTATCAAAAATATTTATTACGTCTCCAAACGTTCCAACTTCCCAACTCTCATCCACCTCTTCCACAAACCACTGCCTAAAAAGTGTTTCTGCTAATTGTTCTAAGGTTTTGTTTTGGCAGTGGAGTAAATCTATTTTGTCATCTAAACTGCTTAGGATTGTGGCAATGGTGCGTTGTTCTGGAATTTCTGGAAAATAAAATCTGAGATCGTGTATATGATTTCTGTTTAATGTGGGTACTGCACTTCCAGCATTAAATTGTGAAAAGTCGAACGTTAGGAGAAAATAATAAATGTATTTTGGGATAGCATTTCGAAATTCTTTAACATATAGTACTGTATTATGAGCCCAATAATCTGATTCATAATATTTTGGATTACCAATATTACCGCTTCGACCTATTGTTACGCCTGGACCTTTTGTAGTAAAACTATTATGATAACCAATTATGCCGTTTGACCCTGCAACTGGATATGTGCCTTGAATCATATTGGTTCTTGGTAAATCGTGCCCTCTTTGGAATAGAACAATCTCTTCAAGTTTATATTCTTTCCACTCATCCATTATTCACCAACTCAATTATGCTTTTATAAATTTCATAATTGTCTGAACTCCCGCCGAGTCGGTACAAGTTATGATTTTTCTGATTAAGTGATTTGTTTAATTTATTTGAATTAGAATCATAGTAATCATTTAATCCCATAAATCCTGGTTCAGACGTTTTTGCTTTCCACTCACCCATTATTCACCAACATAATATAGTCTGAACTATGATTTTTATGATTAAATGATTTATTTGATTTTTTTGAATTTGAATCAGAGTAATCATTTAATCCCATAAATCCCGGTTCAGATATTTTTGCTTTTGTATTACTCATTATTTTTTCTCATTCAGCTTATCTAAAATCTGCAATGCTTTCTTTTCGAATTTAGAAAAAGCAAACCATTTTTTGCCAAGATCCTTTAATGATGCTCCAATGTGATAAACATCTTCATTATCAATTATCATAAATCTATCGTGGGAGTCCTTAAATTCTTTAATTTCAATTGAAGGATATTGAGCGTTAAATTTTCCCAAATCGAGCAGCAACTCTTTTGTTATCCTCTTTATAAGAATTGTTACTGCAACGTTCTTTTTTCTTTTGGTAAATAAATTAAGTACAGTGTCATCAATGTAATTATCAATTAAGAGGATAGACTTTTCTGCTTTCCGGATAAGATCAGAAACAAATTTGTGAGCATCGAAAATCTGCCCGTCAAAAAAGATTCCCTGTTTGGGTTCTAAATCTTTACTTTGCAATTCATCAAAAACTTTATCAAACTTTTCAGTGGTTTCCATTTCGTGTTTTATCTGTCTTCTCTCAACAGTATCAATCCTTTGGAAAAGCTGTGCATTGTTTATTATAAATTTCCGCATTGCCACAAAAGCACTGATTATCTGAATACTCATTTTAACAGCAGTATCACTTTTCAAAACACCGGAGAGCATTGCAACACCCTGCTCAGTAAATGCATAAGGTAAGTATCTTCGACCACCTTTTTTAATTGAGGTCGCAAATTGCGACCTCAAAGCCATACTATTGGAAGTAACAATTTGTGACTTCCATTCTTCGTATTCAACCTCAGTAAGACGGAACATGAATTCATCGGGAAATCTTTCATTGTTTCTATTTACTTGTTCATTGAGTCTTTTAGTTTTAACACCATAAAACTCAGCTAAATCGCTATCAAGCATTACCTGGACATCACGGATAGTATAAATTTTTCGCTGAATTGCAGTTGAGTCATAAACGACTATATTATTTTTAGATTCATTCATCTGTTATCTCATTACTATTTCTGTCAAAGGTCGCAAATTGCGACTTCAAAATTGCTATTTCGTCAAGTAATTGTGTAAGCGGTATTTACACAATTATAATTTGATTTTATTCAAATTCTCTATAATCGTTTTATTCAACTGGTCTTCTTCAGCAAGCTGCTTTTCCAACTCTGCTTTAAGTGAAGTGAAGCGTTCAACAAAATTAAAATCATCTTCATCATCCGGCAAACCAACATATCTACCGGGAGTTAAAACATAATTAAGTTCTTTCACTCTGTCTAAAGTCTCACTCTTGCAAAAGCCTGCAATATCTTCATACTTGCCTTCTTTACTTCTCCAGGTATGATAAGTATTAGCAATTTTATTTATATCATCTGGACTTAGATCGCGGTTACGTCTGTTTACTAAGAATCCAAGATTACATGCATCAATAAAAAGAATTTCATTATGCCTGTTTCTAAAATTGGGTTCATCAGTCCCTCTCCCTTTGGGAGAGGTTAGGTGAGGGTTTTTAATACGGGATAAGAACCATAAGCAAGCGGGAATCTGAGTATTCAAAAAGAGTTTTGTGGGAAGGTTTACAATGCAATCAACCAAACCTTTTTCAATAAGTGCTTTTCTTATCTCGCCTTCATTATTTGTTTGAGTAGTTAGTGAACCTTTTGATAGAACAAATCCTGCTTGTCCTGTAGGTGCAAGATGATATAGGAAGTGCAATATCCAGGCATAGTTTGCATTTCCGGCAGGCGGTGTTAATTTTTCACCTAATACATTCCATCGTGCATCGTTCTGTAGAAGTTCACCGCTCCAATCGCTATCATTAAAAGGTGGATTAGCTAAAACATAATCTGCTTTCAGATCTTTGTGTGCATTGTTTAAGAAACTGCCCTCGTTATTCCATTTAACATTACTGCTGTCAATTCCTCGTATTGCAAGATTCATTTTGCACAAACGCCAGGTAGTCTGGTTGCTTTCCTGTCCGTAAATAGAAATGCGATCTTGTGGATTGAGATTTAATCCTTTACCATTTTGGCTTTTATAATGATCGTTGTGGGATTTAATAAACTTTTCGCTTTGCACAAACATTCCACCACTGCCGCAGCAAGGATCAAATACTCTGCCCTCATAAGGTTCAAGCATTTCAACTAATAATCTTACAACGCTTGATGGAGTATAGAACTGTCCGCCCTTCTTGCCTTCAGCAAGAGCGAACTCACCAAGAAAGTATTCAAATACGCGACCAAGAACATCTTTGCTTTGCGCTTCTTTAGTACCGAGTACTGCTGTGCTAATTAAATTTATTAAACCACCAACTGTTGCTTTATCAAGTTTTTCCTGAGCATATACTTTAGGTAAAACACCTCTTAAAGATTTTGGATTATCTTTTTCGATAGCATCCATTGCATCATCAACATCTTTTCCGATAGTTGGCAATGTGGCTCTGCCCTGTATCCATTTCCATCGCGAAGATGGCGGAACATAAAAAACTTTTTCTGCTGTGTATTCGTTTTTATCTTCAGGATCAGCGCCTTCACTTTTCTGCTCAACAAGTTTTTGATACTGCTCTTCAAACGCATCGGAAATATATTTTAGAAATATTAAACCTAATACAACGTGCTTGTACTCAGCCGCATCCATATTCTTGCGGAGTTTATCAGCAGTTTTCCAAAGTTTTTTTTCGAGAGGTTCTTCTACAGTATTATTATTTTTTTTTGCCATCAATTCCCGCCCACACTATTCAATATTATTTCTCGCCTAAACTAAACCAAAATCATTTCAATATCAATAAAACAGAAAAACTTTATCCAACTCATTCCCTATCCCCTTTTCTTCAAAAGAAAAGGGGAACGAGGGGTTGAGTTCGAATGGGATTAAAACAATACAAATCAACTAATATTTAGAAACTCCAGAAAAATTAATAATTAGTTGAGTGTCATTCCTACGAACCTGCCAGCGCAGTCGGGAGTGGAAATCTATTCAAAATTCTACATTTTTTAGATTCCCGCTTGCCTGCTGCAAGTAGGTTTTCATGGGAATGACCTTTTTAGATCAGACTCATACATCCTTCATTCTAAATTTCCCGGCTGCAAAGCAGTACGCTTAACAGCCGGCAACCAATTCATGTTTACAGAAGTTTTATTCACTATTACCCCATTTGTCGTTATTTCAAAAGAATCATCTTCTTAAAATCTTTGTATTCTTTTCCATTATTATCAACCGCAGTTAAACGATAGAAATAAATTCCACTGCTCAGTTGCTTATTAAAGTTATCAGACGAATTCCAAATAATTTTATAATAACCAGCTGGTTTTTCACCATTTTCTAATTGTTTAACTTCTTCTCCCAGAAGATTAAAAATTGATAAACGCACTTTTGCATTAAAAGGAATTGTATACTCAATTGTGGTATTAGGATTAAACGGATTAGGATAATTTTGTTTTAAGGAAAATTTATCTGGTAACAAGTTTGCCAATTTGTTTTCATTAACACCTGTTGTAGAATCTGGAAAATATGCTAATCCTTTAACCCGCTTAAGTCCTATGGATCCAATGGTGGTAGCAACTCCAGTAGTAGTGTCTATTTTTATTAAACTATTAATATTAGAGCCAACCGTGCCGTAAAGATTACCAGCATTATCAAATGTTAGTGCATAAACGGTATTGTTCGTACCTGTCCTGCCGATAAAAGTTGTATCTCCATTCAATTTATTGATTTTGTAAATTCTATCTTTACCATTTGTAGAAGCCAGCCCTACTGAAGCCCACATTTGGTCTGTAATGGGATTTATAGTAATACCAGAAATTGATATTCCAAGTGAATCAATTAAAGTATAATCATCTGTGAATTCATTTGTTTGGTATAACTTACCATCTTTTGCTGCCACATAAAGATTCCCCTGCTTATCAAAAGCCGATGCTGCAACACTCAACTGGGTAGAATAAACTTCATATGCATCACCACCAGAGGCATTTATTGTATGCAGGATTGATGCTCCGTTAGTAGCATAAAGCGGATCTATTAAAGCAAATAATTCACCTCGTTGTAGTTGAACTGATAATCCAATTAATCCTTTAATGCCGGTAGAACCAATTTTGGTACCTGCACCAGTAGATGGATTGATGGTAATTAAATCAGTATTTAACTCAGCTAACCCATATATTACTCCGCGTGTTGCCCGATTAATAACATATCCGAATCCTGATAGCCCAACAAATTTTGAAGGATAATTTGGATCATTGGAAACTATTGCAATGGAATCTGTAATGTTACCAGTTTTTGTTGGATTAAAAACCACATCAAGAACAAGTGAATCATAAGTTGAAATTGTAATTGGAAAATTAAATGAGTTTTCAATCTTAAATGAGTTAGTTGCATTGGAAATGCTGGAAATCTGGAGTTGTTGATAACCAAAATTTTTAATAATTAATTTTGAAGGGTTGCTTGTAGTAGCAATGAGCCGGTTACCAAAATACAAAGTAGTGTCTGAAGCATAAACGAAAGCAGCTTCTGAAGGAGTTAACCTAATTTGACCTACCCAGGTTCCCCAGGAATTAGTTCTTGCTGCATATTCAGTAAAAAGCCAAATGTCATCATTAAATGGATCATTCCAAATTCCATTATAATCTCCCCAACGATTTCTTTTGCTGCTATAGTCTTTAATATAATTTCCTTTACCAGGTTGCAAAGTTTTACTACCATTAAAAATACCAGTAGCTTTTTGCCTGGTTATATAATATGCACCGGCATATTCTTCCATACCTGATCTACTATAAGTAATTACAACATTCTCATTTTTATCTATTGCAACAGCGGGATAATAATACCAAAAACCATTTGCACCAATTGATACATCTTCAACTGCTTTTTCCGTTGCAACATCAATTGAAACATATCTAATGCTTGAATATTTACTATCCCCTAAATTTCTATCACAAAAAACCTGGTATAATTTACCATCACTATAAATTGGTTCATTTTTTAATTCACTACCGCCAAGTTCAATTAATAAAGAATCATTGCTACCGCTACCTCCAAGCTGGTTTGCATTTGGAGGATTATTATAATTTGCTATTGCAATAGTTTTAACTGTTAACTGTGGAACACTAAGAGCGTTTTTTAATTTATAGAGTACAAGCAAATTTGTAGGACGTTGAAATGGTGAGGAAGCTAATAAATAAAATTCGTTAGCTGTATTTTTTAACCGAGCTGGTCTTAACGTCCAGGTAGAAGAACCTGGACTTCCAGTTTTGAAATCCCAAAAATCAATCCATTCCACTTCACCTGCCGTATTACTATATAGTTGTTCTTTAATAATAACACGCAATTTATTATACTGCGGTTGAGCCTGTGTTCCAAATGACCATTGATTAGAAGTAATATAGATTGCTTGCTGATCATAACCAACAGCTTCATAATCCGCCCAATTATTTGTTTCAGTTGCTCCATTTTGTTTAGCAGACATTGCGTAATTGTACCAGGTTCCTAAAGGATTTTCATCATCAGAAACTGATACTAAGTAAAAGGATTCTTTCTTTGTTTCATCAAAATGTAACCATACCATAACCCATCTGTTACTGTAATGGTCATATATAACTTTTGGATCAAATGGTGATGCACCTGTTAAAGTTGTTGCAAACCAATTATCTGCACCAATAGTTTTTAAAGTATTTCCTGATTTATCACATATTCTAAAAGTGGAATTAACAACTAACATTATGTGGTTTGGTCCTACGGCAATGTACGGATCAGGGGGAATTGAATTTGTTTCCCGGATCCCTTCAAAATTCTTTAATACAAACGAACTATCAAATTGCGAAGCTTTATTTAATGTTAATCTCGGATCATTAAAAATTTGTAAAGGTATGGATGATTCATACAAATCTTGTCCATCTGGATTAGGAAATAATTTACGAGGCAATTTATTATGAACTGGCTTTTCCTGAAAACTAAATACAACCACATCCGCAAAAGAATTGGTAGATACAATAACACCATTAGTAACAGATCCACCTACCGGTCCCTGGTATAATTGTCCGAATAAAAACGCAGGATATAGTAAAAGAACTAATACTCTTTTTATCATTAATAGCATTTCTTCTCCAATTTAAATTTATTGTCGGTGAATAATAGCAATAACCTTAAAAAGATACAATTTAGTTTATCGTATCTGTAAAAATGTTTTCTAAAGTAAATAATAAGGATTTTATAGTGATTTGCAAATTTTCTGATTGTCTTTATCTAAAAATTATCTTAAACTCACAACAGCGTTTTTTAAAGTTTCTATATAATTTTATATATATTTGTAATACTTAAATACAATATTTTAATGCATTAAATCAAAGGCTTAATAATGCAAAGCGTTAAAATAGAATTCCTTGAGAAATATAATCAACTGGTTAAATCAGCTAACAAGGGATTAGAACAATTTCCTGACGAAATTTGTGATTATGTTGTAAATGAATTCGATTTGCAGGCAATGGTTTTGTTTAAGGTGAATGAAGATAAAAGCCTGACAGTTTTAGGGAAATCTACTTCAACAAAGAAGAATTATTTACGAGGTGCCATATTTAGCTGCACCAATTGCAAAATTGTCAATCCAAATGATCAAACAACTAATTTCTTTTCAGATCCGGAATGTGACGTATTGATTTCTGAATTTATCATTTATGAAGCTTGCAATATTTTTAATATTTCTGAAACACAAAAAGGATTTGCTAAGATTGCAAGAAAAACTCCATTCCTTAGAAATGATTCCGATTCATTTAAGTCTATTTCAGAATTTTTAAGCCAGATTTTAAGGAATTGGTTTGTTGCAAGAGGCGGAGAAGTTCTTGTTGTTAATAAAACAACATCCGAAATATTAAATTCAATTTCGCAGGATTTGCGAACACCAGCAAATAGCATTATTGGATTTGCTTCAATTCTTGGCGAAGAAAGTTTGACTTCTTCGCAATCAGAGTATGTAAACACAATTAAAAGTAATGCACATAGTTTGCTTATATTAATTAACGATCTTATTGATATTGCAAAAGTTGATTCCGGTAAAGTAATTGAAAATAAAAGTCTGATTGAAATAAAACCTTTCTTTGATGACATCCTGAAAGTATTTGATGATAAAGTTGATAAAAAAAATGTTGAGTTAAGTTATGATATAGATAAAAATATTCCTGATAAATTAAATATTGATCATCAAAAATTGCGATTTGTAATTATAGCTTTAATAGCTAATTCAGTTAAATCAACTGAAAAGGGGAAAATATCAGTTCGTGTTTTACAAGCTGATAATAAACACCTAAACATCAGAATTGCAGATACAGGAAAAGGAATTCCTTCCGAAAAAAGAAAAACTTTATTTGAACCAACATCAATTTCTATCTCTGATAATATTAAACCTAACGGAAACTTTGGTCTCAGTTTAGTTCTTTCAAAAAAATATATTCAGCTACTCGGTGGAGATATTAATCTGGATAGTACTGTTGGCAAAGGAAGTACATTTAATTTCTCGATTAATGTTGAATCTATTTCTGAAATTGAAAGAAAAATTATTGAACTTCCACCACCAACTGTAAGCACGCGTGTTCTTGTAATTGAAGATGATTATGCTACATCTAAACTATTATCCAGTTATTTAACAAGATGGGGATATAATCCAATTATTGTAAATAGTGAAGACCAAACAATGGAACTGATCGAAAAGGAAAAATTCCTTGCGATCATAATGGATATTGTTCTTCCAAACATAAATGGTTTAGAGTTGCTTAAAAAAATTCATGAGCATAAAAATACTAAACACACACCGGTTATTGTATGTTCTGTTGAAGCTGAGCAACAAAAAGCTTTTATGCTTGGTGCGGTAGAATATTTTGTAAAACCAATTAAATACAAATTTTTGGTTGAAGTACTTCAGAGTTATAGACTAAGAACTGATTCTAATATTCTTTGTGTTGATGATGATGTACCTACTTTGCAACTTCTTAAAGAAGCTATTGAAACAGCAGGATTTAAAGCAATAGCAGAAAATGTTTCTGCTAATGTTATGGATCTGGTTGAAGATAAGGATTTGGATTTAGCTATTATTGATTTAGATATGCCCCATCCAAATGGATTTGAATTAATTAAATTGATTAAATCGAATCCTAAGTTTATTCATCTTCCAATAATTATCTATACAGGAAAAGAAAATTACCAAGAAGATTTGAAAAACATTGATGGACTATTTGAAGAACTTTTAAGCAAACGCAGTACAAATATCGAAGACCTTTCCGAAGTAATTAGTAAAATGATCAATCGGTATGACACACCGCCGCCACAACAAGAAGTATTTGAAAAGAAAGATGTAATAAAAATTCTTTTAGCGGAAGATTATAAACACTCTCAAATAATTGTAACCAGATTGCTAAAGAAAAATACTTTTGAAAATATTGTTGTTGTAGAGAATGGAGAAGAAGCAATCGAAATGGCTAAACAACAACATTTCGATTTGATCTTGATGGATATGCAGATGCCGGTTATGAATGGTTTTGAGGCAACAGAAAAAATCCGACTAATGCCGCAATATAAAGATACTCCGATCATCGCGCTAACTGCTTTTGCAATGAAGGGTGACAGAGAAAAATGTCTTGAAGCTGGTGCAACTGATTATATTCCAAAACCGATTGACAGCAAGGAATTTATTGAAAAAGTTAAATACTATACTAATGAGCGCGCTTAAATTTTAACCTATTACTATTTTATAAATTCTTTTTATGGGTCAGACAAAGTTGTCTGACCTTTTCTTATTAGATAAGATGGAACACTAAAAAATGATTAACGAACATCCAAGAGTTAGATTTGCTCCAAGTCCAACTGGTTTTCTGCATGTAGGCGGATTAAGAACCGCACTTTATAATTATTTGTTTGCAAAAAATCAAAATGGAAAATTCATTCTTCGCATTGAAGATACTGACAGAAACAGATTTGTTGAAGGTGCAGTTGATAATTTGATTTCCGCTCTAAACTGGTGTGGACTTGAATACGACGAAGGTCCAGATGTTGGCGGTAAATATGGTCCGTATTTGCAATCTCAACGACTGGAAATTTACCACAAGCATGCTAAAGCATTGATTGATAATGGAAATGCCTACTATTGTTTTTGCACTACAGAACGGCTTGAAGCATTACGCGAAGAACAACAGCGGCAAAAACTTCCTCAGGCAAAATATGATAAGCATTGTCTTAACCTTAGTTCCTTAGAAATAAATGAAAATCTTGAAAACAAGACCCCACATGTTATTCGTTTAAATGTAAAACCAAACTTCACAATCGTTGTTGATGATGTAATTCGTGGAAGCGTTGAATTTAATAGCAATAATATTGACGACCAGGTTCTTGTTAAAAGCGATAGCTATCCAACTTACCATTTGGCAAATGTTGTTGATGATCATTTAATGAAAATTACTCATGTTATTCGTGGTGAAGAATGGCTTCCTTCCGTTCCAAAACATGTTTTGCTTTATGATGCATTTGGATGGGAGCGACCAATATTTGCTCACCTTCCGCTTCTTCTTAACGCAGATAAATCCAAATTAAGCAAACGGCAAGGCGATGTGGCAGTTGAAGATTATCGTGCAAAAGGATATTTGCAGGAGGCGCTGGTTAATTTTGTAGCTCTACTTGGATGGAATGCTGGCGATGATGTTGAGTTTTATAATATGCCGGAGTTAATTGAAAAATTTTCTTTGGATAGAGTGAATAATTCGGGAGCAGTTTTTAATTTGGAAAAATTAAACTGGCTTAATGCTGAACATCTGCGAAAAAAGAGTGATAATGAAATTCTTCAAATGTTAAAAGACGAAGTTCGCAATTCGAAATTAGCAATTGGCAATTATTCGGATGATTATCTTTTACAAGTTATCTTTGCAATGAAAGAAAGAGTAACGTTCGTTAAGGAATATTTGAGTAAGAGTCCGTACTTTTTTGAAGCACCAAAAGAATATGAGCAAGCGGCTGTTGCGAAAAACTGGACATCTGAAACTCCAGATCAACTAACAAAATTGCGCGATATAATTGCACAACTTGAAAATCCTACCAAAGAAGATTATGAAAATACTATGGCTAAAGTTGCGGAAGAATTGAATGTTAGCAAAGGAAAACTAATTCATCCATTGCGTTTAGCGCTATCTGGGCAAAGCACTGGACCGGGAATGTTTGATTTGTTGTTTATTCTTGGAAAAGATGAAGTCGTAAAACGAATTAACTCAGCATTAGAAAAGATTAAATAAAAAATTAATAAAACAGATTTAAAAGATTTTATTCATAACAAATCATTTAAATCTGTTTTCATCTTTTGTTATTGGTTTGCTTTTCCCCAGCTATCCTTCAAAGTTACTGTTCTGTTAAAAACCAACTTATCGCTTGTTGTATATTTTGTATCAACACAAAAATATCCATTCCGTTCAAACTGGCATCTATCACCAGGTTCGGAATCTTTTAAAAATGGTTCTACCAATGCGTTGGGAATAATTTCCAGCGAATTTGGATTTAAATAACTCAACCAGTTTTCATCACTACCAGGATCTTCAATTGTAAAAAGCCGATCGTATAATCTTACTTCTACTTCAACAGCGTGGCTGGCAGAAACCCAATGAATAGTTCCTTTCACTTTTTTCTTGCTGGTTCCTGTTCCGCTCTTTGTTTCCGGATCAAACGTACAATGGAGTTCAACTACTTCACCTTTATCATTTTTAATTACTTCTTCGCATTTAATTATGTACGCATAACGTAAACGAACTTCGCCACCAGGAATTAAACGGTGATATCCTTTTGGAGGATTTTCCATAAAGTCAGTCTGTTCAATAAAAATCTCGCGGGAGAAAGGTACATTTCGTGTACCTGCATTTATATCTTCTGGATTATTCACCGCTACAAGTTCTTCAACTTTTCCTTCCGGATAATTGGTAATTACAACTTTCAGTGGATGGAGAACTGCCATAACGCGCTGTGCATGTTTGTTCAAATCATCACGGATTGCAAATTCAAGTAAGGAAATATCCGTCAGTGCATCGCGTTTTGCTACACCAACCAAATCAGCAAAATTTCTAATTGCCAATGGAGTGTATCCTCTTCTTCTTAATCCGGAAACAGTTGGCATTCGTGGATCATCCCATCCATCAACATACTTTTCCTGAACAAGCTGCAACAATTTACGTTTGCTCATCACTGTATAATTCAAATTCAATCTTGCAAATTCAATTTGCTGTGGATGGTAAACATTAAGTGAATCAAGATACCAATCATAAAGTGGTCTGTGGTTTTCAAATTCTAATGTACAAATTGAATGAGTGATTCCTTCTATCGAATCTTCAATACCGTGTGCCCAATCATATGTTGGATAAATACACCAAGCATTTCCCTGCCGATGATGATCGGAATGTACGATACGATACATTATCGGATCGCGTAGATTAAAATTTGGTGAAGCCATATCAATTTTTGCACGCAAGGTTTTTTCTCCAGAATCAAATTCTCCATTGTGCATTCTTTCAAAGAGATCCAGATTTTCTTCCACGCTTCTATTACTGTATGGACTTTCCTTTCCAGGTTCTGTAAGTGTACCACGTGTTTGACGAATTTCATCAGCGTTAAGATCACAAACATACGCCAAGCCTTTCTTTATTAACTCAGTGGCGTATTCATACATCTGCTCAAAATAATCCGAAGCGAATAATATTCTATCCTCAAAATCGGCACCAAGCCATTTAACATCTTCAATTATCGAATCAACATATTCCTGTTCTTCCTTTTCGGGATTTGTATCATCAAAACGGAGGTTGAATTTGCCATTATAATCTCTCGCAATTCCATAATTCAGGCAAATAGATTTTGCATGCCCAATGTGAAGATAGCCATTTGGCTCCGGAGGAAAACGTGTGTGAACTCTTCCTTCTCGCTTATTGGTTTTCAAATCATCATCAATAATCTCGCGGATAAAATTACTTTTTTTTGATGGTTCATTAGATTTTTCGTTTGGATTGTTATCTGCAGTTGTCATATTCCTCGATTAATATTTTATACAAAAATAATAAAATGAGCAGTTACAAACTAATCTTGATATTAAATCAAATTTAGGGTAATTTTGAATCGTAATTTTGATCTTGAAAATGTTTGAATGTGTTCACCTTTTTCGATATTTGATATATTGAGATCGATCTTAACGTATATAGAATTAAAGTTTGTTCTTAGAAATGCCGAAGTGGCGGAATTGGTAGACGCGCTGGACTCAAAATCCAGTCTGGCTTACACCAGGTGCCGGTTCGAGTCCGGCCTCCGGTACAGTAATTTTAATCATTAGCTCGTGTTTTATCACGAGCTTTTTTTTGCCTGTTAGTTAATTATATAACTTCAACAATTTTTTTTATCTTTCTTAAGGCAAAATCTTTACTTAAAAATAACGAGAGCTGGAGAATATAATGTTTTCATCAAGAATCAAGATTATTTGTTTATTGTTTTTTGCATTAATTCAAACATTAAGTTGGGGACAAATTACCAGCGATTTAATTGAAGTAAAAAAAATAACCATCGGTGTACCTGATACAACTTTAATTTCTGATCTCTTTTATTCGAAAAATTATAATTTGAAAATCTTTGAGAATAAAAATGTTGATGCAAATTATTCTAAATCTTCACAGAAATTAATCTTAAATGCAAAAAATAATTTCACAGGATTGACACTTCTCGATTTTTCACTCACCGGAAAAAAATATTCAATTCCAATCCTTTCTGAATCACCACAAAATGGGCAGAAGCCAATTTTACAAAAGTTTACTTACAAGCCAGCAAAAAAAGTTAATGAAGTTAAGATATTTGGAAGCTTTAATGACTGGAACAAGAATAACCATCCATTAAAGGAAGTAAATGGGGTTTATGAAATTTTTATTCCACTTTTACCCGGTAGTTACACTTACAAATTTATAGTTGATGGAAAAGAAATAGTTGATCCCGAAAATCCACAAAGGACACCAACAGGATTTGATGATTTTAATTCTGTAATAAATATTGGTGATTCAAAAATTGAAAAGTGCTATCTGCACAACAATAGATATGAAGCAACAAAAAACTTTACAAAATTATTCTTCATCTATGAAAGAGACAATCAGAAGAATAAAATTGTTAAAGAAAATATTTCTGCTTTGATTGACAATCAAAAAGTAAGTGCCGATAATATTACAATTGAAGGAAACACAATTGAAGTATCGCTTCCCTCTTCTTTTATGAAAGGAGAAAAAATTTTTAGAATTGCCGTTACTCAAAATGACAGAGCAACTAATCTTCAAACATTGTTTTTAGTTAATGGAAAACCAGCTGATAAAGAAAAACATAATTCCTGGTATGACAGTAATATATACTCAATTATGATTGACAGATTTAACGATGGGGATAAATTGAACGATATTCCGGTTGCTCACGATTCTCTTTTCCCTCAGGCAAATTATATGGGGGGTGATTTCCAGGGAATCATTAATAAAATTGAAGATGGATATTTTGATTCGTTAAGCATAAATGTTATTTGGATTTCTCCAGTCTATGATAATCCAGATGTTGCATTCAGGGAATTTCCAAAACCTCATCGATGGTATTCCGGATACCACGGCTACTGGCCTGTTCATCACCAAATGGTTGAAGAAAAATTTGGGACAATGGAAAAGTTGAAGGAATTAGTAGCAAAAGCTCATAATCATAAAATAAAAATACTATTGGATTTTGTAGCTCATCATGTTCATATCGATCATCCATTTTATAAAGAACATCCGGACTGGTTTGGTAAATTAAAGTTACCGGATGGAAGATTAAATCTGCGTTTCTGGGATGAGTATCGTTTAACAACCTGGTTCGAGCCATACATGCCTTCTTTCGATTTTATCAACTCAAGCAATGCAATAAATGCAATGACGGAAAATGCCGTATGGTGGTTAAAAGAATCCGGTGCTGACGGATTTAGACATGATGCCGTTAAGCATGTTCCAAACGAATTTTGGAGAGCCTTGACAAAAAGGTTAAAAGAAGAAATTGGTATTCCAGAAAATAAAATTGTATATCAGATTGGAGAAACATTCGGGAACCATAAGCTGGTCAAATCGTATGTAAACAACGGACAACTAAATGCTCAATTCAATTTTGATCTATCATACTTTGCTATTCCGGTTTTTCTTGAACAGGATAAATCATTTACAACACTTGATTTGCATATGAAGCAATGCCTGGATGTTTATGGTGTAAATAACCTTATGGGAAATATTATGGATAGTCATGATAAAGTGCGCTTTATGGCGTATGCTGATGGCGATTTTAAAACCCAGGGTGTTGATTCAAGGGAAATGGCGTGGAATAATCCACCGCAAGTTGACCACGCAGACAGTTATAAGAAAGCAGAATTATATCTTGCTTTTATGCATACCATCCCAGGACTTCCAATTATTTATTACGGATCAGAATTTGGGATGACTGGCTTAGATGATCCGGATAATAGAAGAATGATGAAATTTGGAGTTCAGCTAAGTCAATTAGAAAAAGAAATGTTAAAGATAACCAGGACAATTACAAAACTACGATTGGAACATTCCGCTTTAAGATATGGTGATTTCCAAACCTTAAAAGCAGATAATTTAATTTACTCATATCTACGCGCTGATATGAATGAAAAACTAATTGTAGTTTTAAACAAAGATCAAAAAGAACAAACGACTGAACTTCGGATTCCTTCTGTTTATAAATCTCAAAAACTGATTGATGTTTTAAATAATGATTCGATTGAAATAAAAAACAATACAGCCACGTTAGTTCTTCCTGCCTTTGGTTGGAAGGTATACAGGATAGAAAATTAATATCTTCAGGAACACGCAAATACGTGTTCCTGAATTTTTTAATTGAAGAAGCTTATAATTGCATCAAAACTGCCACGATTATAATAATGCAGAAAGACAAATCCTATATAGGCTGCGGATGAAATAACCCGAATCCACTTACTGTTTGTTATAATAAAAACGAAAAGCAATCCGACTGCGCCCCAAATAAATGGTGTTTGAATTTTTACCATCCCAAAAATATTTAGTGTTAGCAGAACTAAAATAAACAAAGAAACAAAAAGTAGAATATTTTGCGTAAGTGATTTTAACTCCCCCTTTAACGCTAACACCATGTAATAAATATAACTATTAACCTTAGAAACAATTTGAGCTGGCTTATTTAACATTTTGGAAATTAATGGTGTGGCTTTTCCTGGTATCCGTTGAACCAAAAATCCAAACGTGCGTAAAACTTTGGCACCAAGAACTACAACATAATTTTGAGGAATATCTTTTAAATTTTCCAGACCAACTTTGTAATTAGTTTTAAAATATTCTTCTGTCGCCTTGATGTCCAATCCGCATCTCTCATCCAAAATCGTTTTTATTTTATTCAGATCATCTTGATTGATAGCCGAATTTGTAATTTCACATTTCCGTCTGTTTATAATTTCCTTCAATTCAGTCTCGACAATTCCTTTACACAGATTGTCTATAATACTTTCAGCGGTCTTTTGATTTTCAGGTTCATTCAATATTGTTCTTACAATTAATTCAGCAGCATCAAGCCTGCCTTGAAGAATATCATTCTCCCTCCAGGATTTTTTTAGGAATGCACTAAAGTGCATCAACATTTCTCCGGCAAGTTTATCAGAAATTAAATTGTCACCATTTGAATAATGAGTTGCCAAATCCGGCGAAATCCTAATTATTTCGATAGGATCTGCTTCACCAATATCTGAAAGAATAATCATTGGAAAAATGTGCATATCTAAAAATTCAAAAGCATTAAAAATATCATTGAGTAATATTTTTATACCGAATTTTTCATTCAATTTATTTATAGCTAAGTAATCCTGTAACTCTACAATTATTTTTCTCGATTGCTCTTTGAATTCGTCTGACATTATTTTCTTAAATTTTTCCGTGTAATCATTTATAACATCATTGCAATTTTCCTTTGTAATAATTGGGATAAAGTTATTAATCCGCCATGCTTGATGATTATAGAACTCAACGAAATTGTAAAGTTTCAATTTGAGTTCACTCAACTTTTCCACTGTAGTCTTCTCGATATCTTCATTCTCCCTAACCCAGCGATTTATCATACTAATGAAATATCTTAATCGGCGAATGCGGAACGGGTAATCAAAAGTTTGTAGAAATTCATATTTATCTTTCGCTAAGTCATTTAGTTTATTTTTAACAAGAGATTTTATTTCAGCTTCAATTTTTTTATCGATGATTTTTTGAACTAAATTATTTTCTATTTTACTGCAAAGGCTTTTTACTTTGAAATTTGTATATGAATTGTGGATAGGATTGCTAATAATTCCTTCTCTAATATTGTTGGAATTATTTGAAATAAAAATAATGAGTTCGGCTTCCATATCCCGCAACACTTTTTTTACTTCAACAATTTTATTGTTTCTTTCAAATACATTTTTCAAATCGCTTGCAATACTTTGATATAATCCAGCTTCAAACAATCCTTTTAAAGAATCGAATCCATCAGCTTCCTCTTTATCCGCCACTCTTTTCAAAGTCCCATCTTTTTCTTCAAGAGCAAATTTAACAGTTTCAGGATCTGGCTCAACAAAAAATAATTTACGGTCAACTATTGTGTCAGCCTGTCTATTAAAAATGGTTTGTACAGTATAGTTGAATGGTCTATTGTTAACCATCCCACCATCGCCATATACCGTGTTTTTTGTACCATCGCCTTTACAAACGCTTTCCTGAAAAATTTCCTTCATTCTTTTTTTATCTTCCACTGTATATTTAACCGGTGCAAATGCAACTGGAAAAGCAGAAGTTGTAGCCGCAACTCGTGCAAGGTACTTGTTTTTTTGGTATTCATTTTCTCCAGAAAAATCATTTCGTCCAGTTCGGTTTTCGTTCAATAATTTATCTTCAATACCTATTACTTTCTCATATCTTTCAGGACGGATCTTAAATTGAAAAACAGTTTCGTATGATTTTACAGTTACCGGGCTGTTAAAATAATTTCCTTCGAAAGTTTGAAAAACTCCATCAAGATCGGTTGCAGTTATAAATAAATCTAATAACTCAAACTCTGGTTGAAAATTTTTTTGATCATCTGGACTAAGTTTAACTCCATTTAGTGCGTTTTCAAGTTTCTTCATATAGTTGTTGGAATCAAGAAGCGATACAGGATTTTTCCCCATATCAATTAGTTTATCCAGATCGCCTTCTTCAATCCAAAGAGATTTTAATGAATCAAGTGAGGCACCTGTTGCAAGTGCTTTTGCCAGAAAGATACCATTTATTCCACCAGCGGATGTTCCGGATATAACATCAATTATTGGCTTTATTTTAGCTTCATCAGTAAGTTGTTTATACGCTCCATCTTTGCGAACCAGACGCAGGAATTCGTAAACTACTCCAAAAATATACATACATAAAGAAACTCCCCCATAAAGCACCAGACCAATACGTAATTCCTTTTCGTAATTACTCATTTAATGTGCCCTCCATTAAAATTGAATTTGAAAGAAGTAGATTGTTGGATATATAATAATATAACAAGGATTGGATAAGATGCAAGAAAAAGTTCAAGAGAAGGAAAAAGAACAAGAAATAAGATTAAGAGCAAGATTAAGATTAAGAGCAAGAATAAGAGCTATAGCAATCAAAATGTCTTAATCTTGATCTTAATCTGTTTTCTAATACTAATTTTAAATAATTTTTTTAACGAACTAAAATCATCTTTTTTGTCTCAGAAAAATTTCCACTTTGAAGTCTGTAAAAATAAAGACCACTTGAACAATTACTTGCATTCCAAGAAACCTGGTGCAGTCCAGCTTCTGTTTCCTTGTTAATTAAAGTAGCAACTTCTCTTCCAAGAACATCGAAGACTTTTAATATTGTGTCGTCTCTAATGGCAGAGTGCCATCTGATTTGTGTTACCGGATTAAATGGATTTGGATAATTTTGTAAAAGATAAAAACCTTTGGCAACCATCGATTCAGCAGATACATTTGTTGTAGGTGTGGAATATTTTACCCTCAGATTATCGAAGTATAATGTACCGGAATAAATTTGTCCATTTACTTTTTTGCTCCCAAGCTGTACTTCAATCCTTTTAATTGAAATTGGAAAATTAAGTGTCTGGCTGTTGTTTATTGGAATATATTTGGTTGTTGGACAGGTAATTGTATCAAAGGTGAATGCCCTTTCCAGGTATTTGTTTGCATTAACACGGAAAAGTTCTCCATCATTATCAGATACAACATAAAACATTTTATGTTTAACGCTGTCTGCTTTCACGTCAAGAAAAAAGGATTCCGGTGTACCGTAAATTTGTATTGGTGCAACAGGATCAAGGTAAATGTAATTGAACTTACCTTCATATGTAAATTTGTAATCAACTTTAAATGAACCATTGCCTAAAGTTTTGTAGTCTTGAGAAAAACTAATATTAGTTGCCAGTGAATCATAATTTGCACCGCTTAAAATCCAGGTTGATAAGTTGTCTAAAGTATCTAAGGTTCTAATTCCTTTACCTAATTCAATATGCACTTCAGCGGTGTCATAAAAACCATGATATTCAACAATCACTTTCACAACACCATCAGCAAGTCCTCTGAAATTACCATGAGAATCAACTTTTCCAATAAGAGGACTATCAACAGTCCAGTTGCATAAATCATTGTTCAATGCAGATAAAGTTTCATATTTATCCTTCAAGCCCGTTTCAAAGTTTACAACGGTAGAAGTATCAACATAAATCCTTTTCGGAGTTACCTTAATTCCAACTGGTACAACAGGTTCCGAAGAAACAACAAGCATAGCATTTGCAACTGAACGTTCTCCACCCGGATCACTCGGGGAATTTTCTATTTTCCCTCTAACAACCATGGTAGTAGATCCTCCGCCATCAAAATTTAAACCTTGGTAAACGCCAAGTTGAATCATTATTTTAGCAAGCTCGTGTAAATCCATACCTGCACTTATTGCCTGTCTTCCATCAACAGTGATTAAAAATAATTTTGAGCTATCTGCTGAAAAACCTGCTGCAGTTCGTGGATGTTTTTCATAAGTATGCGATGGACCACCTTCCTGTTGATAGCCTTGATCAACATAATCTTTTCCATCAGCCACAATTTTGGGAAAGCCGCCCAACATTTCTTTTAACCTGGAAATACCCGGTGAAATTCCCATATAAACTTTTATTGTATCACCAATTTTAATATTGTTGTTTATAAAAGTTTCGGAAGAACCGTGACCAGAAAGAACAGTTTTACCTGCAGGTATAATCATATTACCAGTTGCTTTTACAAGGTTTTCAACTACACAGTTCATTGTATCATTCATTAACCATTCATCAATAGGTTGAATTAACACTTCAGTTCCCCACAGGTTTGTAGCTGTAGAATTTCCAAAATAACTATTGTATAATATTAACTGATTTTCTCCGCGCGCAGTATTAACTTCACTTACAAAAGCACTTGAGTTTTGAGCAATAACTTTTCCCTGGAAATTAACAATATTAAGCATGGGTTTTTTATCAACATCAAATCCAATTGTAGAAAGTGCAATTGGTGTTCGAAGCAGTTCTCCATTGGCAACTTGGATGTTAATCGGAATACCATTAGCTGTATTATAAAAATCGGCATTAACAGCACCAACAACATGATGCCCATCGTAATTTTTTCTTGATGAAATAGAGCTTGCTCTTTCCATTCCAATCAATTTATCCTTGGATTTTACTGATTCAATTTTAATAAATGGATTTTTCAAATCTACTTCCAGAACATTAATTGTCCAGGGTGCAGATTTAACAAGAATCTTAGTATGGATTACACCCGGTCCAGCCGTCTTGCTTGAAACTGTGTCTAATTGATATTGGGAATATAAATTGGTAATGAATAGAGTTGAAAATATAAATAAGAGAAATTTTTTCATGATAAGTTTTCCGAAAAGATAAAAATTATGTTACGTTGTTTTATGGCAGGAAAAATAAGAATAATTCCATCAGAATAAAAAAATTGTAATCAATTAAAATTTACAATTGTTTAATCCACACAAAATTATCTTTACCTTGAATTATATCTGGAATTTTGAGTTATTTAGATGCGTAATTAAGAAAATATTAATACAAAAGGAGCATAATGGATTATCGGAGAGCGCTTGGTTTTGAGTCAGGCAAAAGTGTTGCTTATGCAAATGATGAAAAATTAATACAGTATATCAATCTTAAGTTAGCAGCTATTGGGGCGCCGATTTTTAAAGGTACCATAAATCAAGAATTTATAGAAATAGCACACGATTTAATTGCAAATCATATTGAAAAGAACCGGTTACTTTCAGATTACCTCTGCCCTGCCGATCAGCGCATCCAAAATTTTTTAAATAGCTATTTAAACGATTTGAAACTTAAAGAAGAAATAAGACTTCCTTCTAACACATTTATCCTGGATAGACATGGCTTAGCACGCGTTCTATCAATTCCCCCAGACAAGTATGAGTTTTTGTCCGACATAGTAAGTTCATATAAAATTAAACAAGGTGTGCTGCATAATCCCAAAAATGATAGGAGAACGACCAAAGGAGTATTTCACATATCAGAAGGTGGATTGCCAATCCCCGATGATAAAATTTCAGTTACTAAAAATATATTTTTCAAAATTCTGAAGTCTGCATTAAATCCTCCAAAAGAATTACTTAAACTTCCATATACTTCTTCACAGATAGATCAAGCGGAAGTTTTCGTTTCGCTTCTGCTTCGCCCCATTGTTTGCCCAGAAGTTAAAGGATATTCTCCACAAAAAACTATGGAGATAAGATTCTTCGCACCTGGTAATCTTGTTGGCAATCTGGATTTTGTTGAATCGATATTTGGTAATGCAGGTGATCCTTATCTCCCTGAAAATGATTCTGCGTTAGATGTTGAACATTGGGTTGGACATTCAGGATGTATTATTCTTGCTCCTCATCTAATTGAATTAACAAAAAAATCTTTAGGGCTGCCACACATCGATGACGCAACTGAAAGACAAATACGTGATGGAATGTGCTGGAAAAATGAAGATGAATTGTACAATGAAGGCAACGCATTTAAGCTAACTGCGCGCACAGAAGACGGGATTATTATTACAATAATTGCCGATAATTATTTTGGCTATTGTAAAAAAGAAGTTAAAACACAAATAAGCTACTCAGCAAATCTTTATGGAAATGCTGAAGAAGAACATTCCGGTGGCGCCATTGCTTTCCCAAGTTACAATCTTGGTGATGATTTCCATGATGATAACCAGGTTAGAAAAGATGAGCACAATTTTAAGGAGATGACTGAGCTTTTCTCTGAAATTCTTGAAGTTCATCCGGAAGGCTACGCTGTTGATAAAATTTATTCTGATATTATTTACGTACCTGAAGATGTAAAATTTAATTTAAATGTTCAAACCGTTAGCTGGCATCAGGAAGAAAAATATGTTACTATAAAATTACTTCCGCAAAACACCTACATTCTGCCGGCTGGTTACAAAGTCCGACTCGAAAAAAATCCTGTAAGTCAAAATTGGCGTCTTGTAGGAACAACTGCTGAAGGAACATTTTGCCATAAACCAAGCACAGTTTCCGGCGGTGGAAAATCAGAAATATCAAAATCAATCTCTGATTCAATTATCTTTGGTCCTTTCTTTATCGCCGATTTCAAAAAGGATTTTGAGTTAATTGATGAAATAATTAATCACGATTATAGCAATCGTTATAAGGTGCGGAAAGATCCAAATAAATCTGCAAGAGCGCTGCTTAGCTATAAGCGATCTCTTGGATCGGCAATTAAAATGCTTACACCTTCGCCAACTGAATTTACACAAGATTACAATGATTGGTTAAACACAATTCCTCAATACATAAAGGGATTGGTATTTTTAATTAAACGATTTTATCGACACGAATGGGAAGGAAATTGGCAAGAGCATTTTACAGTTGATATAGTAAATGGAAATCCTGGTAATGAACTGAAATACAACAACAGAAAACTTTCTGCAAATTACCTGCGTGTTGGTTTGCAAAAGGATAAATCGTGGCGAACTTTTAAACTAAGGCAGGATTTTGTGGCGGCTGATAAAATTCAATTTGAAGATGATATCACTGCGTCTATTGTTGTTCCATCCGAGACCTTACAAAACTTAAATCCTGATTATCATAACCCAAGTGTAAAGATTGTTGAGAACTGCGAGTTTCGTTTCTTCCAACGCCCTGATGAAGCAATACATCGTGGTTATGATAAGCAAGCTGAGCTTGATATTTCTTCTCCAGGCACTTTTATATCGAACTTTGAACCTCTGACAAAAACTGATTTAAAGAATATTATTGATGATGCAATCGGATTTGATAAGTTTACTGAACCAATGAAAAAATTTATTATCGATGCTTACCCGGATAATGAAAATAAATATTTTGTTTCTTCTGCACATCCAAGAATGATAAATGGAAAACCATCGGCTAACATGCGGTATTTGCAGAACCGCCCGGACATGGTTTATCCGCGTAATAAATATATTGCAGAAATTGGGATGAGATTTTTCCGGCGAATTCCCCTGAATGAACCACTGCATTTTGCCGTTAATGCAGTACTACCAGGCAGAAGAAATAATCCACCAGAGATTAATGCAAAAGTAAGATCGCTTTGTGTATACAATCCAATTCATTATCAGGAACTTCCGGAAATGTTCATGGATTTTATTTGCAGTTTAACTGGCAAATCACCATCAACAACCGGGGCAGGTTCTGAAGGCGCTCTTACAAAAGGACCGTTCAATGCATTAAGCCCAATCCATGATATTAACAATGCACTTGTTTCCTATATACTTACAGGTTATGATTGCTATACAACTGCCGCTGGATATATTGGTCCTAATTACAGAGTCGATCACGATATAAGTCTTCTTATACCAGAAATCTGGTGCCGATTATCTGTTCAAGAACGTGATCCAAAATTCCTGATTGAAGGAAAGTATTTGGAGAAACTTGATGATTTCGAATTTAACAATCAAAAAGTATTTGCAAGTAGACTTGGTTATAGAATAACAGAAAAATTTGTACATACGTTTTGTGGAAAGGTATTTGAAAATCCTTATACAGTATTTAACGAAGATATGCTGAAACCTGAAAAACAAAGTTTAGAAATTTTTGTTGATGGTGTTAATAACATTGTCGAAGCCCAAAAGAGAGTTGCCATTCAATATTTTAATGATGGAAGCATTGGCGCCGCTTGCCCTCCATTGAAAGCAATACTTTTTATAATGGCTAACGGAAATTATGAAGGGAAAAATGTTGATGATCCTTCAATACGGGAAATGTTTACCAGGAAAAATTTGCTATCCAGCGATTGGTATATGGATCGCCTGATGACAAAGCAACTGGGTGATATTGCTTTGTGGCAAAAGCATGTAACGCATTTACAACACTTTATTAATCAAACAAACAATTTGGGATTAGCAGAAGAATTAGGAATAAAAAATCAGTTGGCAATAGCGGAAAGTCAATTACAAAAAGTTAAGTCACCATCCTATTTAAAAAGTTTGGTTGGGATGATTGGCTCAGATCCATTATTTAAGGAAAATAAAAAAACATAGTGTAGCTGCTGAAAAATAAAAACAAATTTGAAGCCTGTAATTATAAAATTGCCTTACTTCCTCATTGTCTGCGCGATTTGAATAAAAACTGCCGTACAGAGATGGATGATATTGACCTTGTATGTAAAGGATGTTCGAAAGATTGCTTTATTAACTTTGCTACAAAATTATTAAAGGAAAATGATATTCATCCATACATTTGGATGAACATAAACGACAAAAAACTTTTTCACAATTTAATAAATGAATATAGCTCGTTAGGTGTCCTTGGAATTGCATGCATTCCAGAGCTGATTAACGGTATGATGAATTGCATTAAAAAAGGAATCCCTGTCGTCGGCATCCCGCTTAATGCAAACCGGTGTGCAAGATGGATGGGAGAATATCTTGAAAATTCTTTTAGCGTAGAAAGGTTAGAGGAATTGGTAGATAAATCGCAAAGCTCAACTAATTAAAATTTCAGCAGACTATTCTATTACCATTGCTTTGGTTTCAATAACAATTCCTTGAAAAATTGGTAATCATTATTTTTATAAAGTTAGGTGATTAAATTTGTCTCCAATATTATAACTCTTTGTTTTTTAAGTAAAGTTATATCTTTCAAGATGTTTACATTGGCAGATGAAAAATAGATTATCAGAAATAAAATATCATATCTTGAACAGGCATAAAATTTTCTTTTTTCCAATAGTATATTTTGTACTTTTCAAATTTATAGGTTTTGTCCGGAGGATAAATAAATTGCTTTATCAAAAAAGAATTTGAAACTATAAGTTTAAATTCAGCATAAGCAATTGGTTTACCCCAGCCTTGTGTTGTTCTTAAAATATAAACTGCGCTATCTCCAATTAGTTTCTGCCTATAACCAATTTGGAATATAACAGTATCAAAAGGAGGAATATTCAAAAAAAATGATATTCCATTCTCCCCTTCTTTAGCAAAACTGGTTTCTCTCCCATCTGATAAATTATAAAGCCTGATTGAATCTATTTTCTCATCTGAATAATTCGGGAACGGGTAGAATATATTACTCTCAATTGTTTTATCAGAGCGATTAGCAAACCAATAGTAACCATCAACATCAATAGCAAGACTATCTAAGCGGAAAGTTATATCCTCCTTGAAGAAATCCGCTCTTTGTCCCAAAACAAACGAGCTGAGAAAAAATATTAAGTACAAAATTTTTCTCATTTCACTTCAACAAAATCATCGAGCCGCTTTTCATTACCTGTTTATCCATAATAAGATTGTAATAATATATTCCTGATGACATTGTTCCACCATTCATATCTCTTCCGTCCCATTTTAGTGTTGAGCTTTCTGTTGCTGGAATACTTCTGACAAGTTGCCCACTAATATTATAGATATTAATATTCGTTGATTTATTTTTTGTCCATGAAGGAATTTTGATAAAGAAGTTAGTTGAAGAATTAAAAGGATTAGGATAGTTAATTAGTTTAAATTCATCTGTAATTGGAGTTACATAATCTTCAACTTCATCAAGAACCTGGCAAAAACCACAATCCCATTTAAGATGTATATCTTGAATAACTAAAGTATCTGGATGGATATCCTTCAACTCAAATGAATCTATCTCTATTATAGTTAAATATCCAGGGAAATCCCAACCTTTAATTTTAATTTGTCCTGCTTTATAAATAGTATTAAATATTTGTGTTGAATATGCGCCAGTTGAATCAATTTTAAGTGGTGTCTCTAATTCAAAATATGGATAACCAATTACTCCAAACAATCCAAGTTTTGATATTAACTTTCCATTCCTATCATAAAAGCTACCTTTCAGTATTCCATATTGACCAATACTTTTATTTAGAACACCTAATGATGGATTTTTAGTAAGGAAATTAACCTCCCATGTACTTTTGGCAGGACCATCACTTAATCTAAAAATGGAATATCCATTAATTGGTTTACCTACACCTGCACCAGGACAATCACCAAAAATTAACCGATCTTCTCTAACACTTTTATTGTTAAAAATATTTGAATAAGTAAAAATTTTTATTGTATCACCCTGTCGGTTTATTGAAAGCGGTATCGTGAGATTGTCAGAAGTTATAAAAGCTACAAAAATACCATTTAAATATTTTTTTTTTAATTTTGACCCCACATTTGAAATTTTAATAACAATACTATCAGTTACCTCAGCCCAATAGCCAAATGGAAACAAAAGCTCCATCGTCCATTTGTCGTTATTATCAAAAACCAGTTCTGATAATTCAGTAATGGGAGTATTATCAGTTGGGTTAGACCACTGAATAGATTGTGTTCCTAAAAAGATAATTATCAATAGAAAATTTCTATTCATAAAATCACCTCACATAACTAATTATTAATGTCCTTAGGTGTTAAAAAATTTCCTCGATGTATTTATTCATTTCTATTATCAAAATAAATAGTGAATTGAATTTCATCTCCATCATTATAACACTTTGATAATCAAGTAAAGTTATCTCAGACAAGGTATGTACATTTCCAGATGAATAATAAAATATACTATTCAACTCTATATTAAATATTTCTTTTGCTGTTTTATGTTTGTAAGTATAAAAAGTGGAGTCTGATTGTTCAAACAAATTTGTTTGTGTGTAATCTCTGAAAAATTTCATCCCGGTCATTATTTCGTCCCCTCAAAATTATTTCGGATTCAAATTAGATCATTTTTCATTTACAATCAACAATCATTTAATAATTCTACGTTCTTCATCTTCATTCTTCACGCTTAGTTCTTCGTTCTAAATTATACATTCTTCACTAATTTTAATAGCACGCGGATGACGCGGATCCGGCAGATTCTCGCAGATTAAATCTGTATAAATCCGTTTAATCTGCGCCATCAGTGTTCTATTCTTTTTTTCTGTTAGTTTATTTTGTTAAAACCATTTTCTTTCTTAAAGTAGTTTTACTCATACCCTGCGCTGTAAATTCCAATTGGTAGAAATATAAACCGCTGGCAAAATTAGTTGCATTCCATTTTTCAATATGGTTTCCTGCAGATCTGCTTCCATTAACCAGAGTTTTTACTTCTCTTCCCAAAATATCAAAGATCATAAGTTTTACAAATCCATTTTCCGGAATATTATATTTAATGCTGGTAGAAGGATTGAAAGGATTAGGATAATTCTGATAAAGTTTAAACGTGGTTGGTAGGTTGCCTCTATCCTCTTTAACATCACTTAAACCAAGTTGATAATCGATCCAGGCTATTCTTTGCTTTATCCAATTCTTTAAATAAGTTATCTGTTCACCATAAGTTGATAAAATCCACTCATCATAAGGATTGGGCCATACATAAGTCCCTAAGATTTTCCATAGAGCAAAATTTCTTTGCTGTGCTTCATCAAGCTGTACAGCAAGCGAATCAATGAAATGATTAATATATGTTTCACTTAAAATATTACTACGCAGTTCTTTCCACCTGGACTTTACCTTCGTCATAAATCTGGGATCTTTATAAAGTTTACCCCACCAAAATGGAGGTTGGTAACTATCACCAGATATAAAAGACTGATCAGTAGTAAGGTAATTTATTTCCCAACCTTCAGTAAGCCAACCATCATAATAATCAGCGTTTCCAAAAGCTAAATTATAATCCCATAAAGGTCCAGCAAACAATTTAGGATTTTTACTATCTCTGTCCTTATAAAAAAACGTGCTCAACCTATATCCATCAACATTTCTGGAAAATTCATTTATAATAAAATTATCTACAAAAGAATCTACATCAATATATTTAGGATAACCATTTGTTGTATCAGAAAACTGAGAGCCTGCCATAACCGCTTCAAATACCCTGATAAAATTCTGGATATAATTTTTCTGCTGTAGAGTTATATCTTCGGGTTTGGGATAATGATATTGATAATATATTTTGTACGCTGAATACGGTTGAGGCAAAAAATTTGATTCCCATCCGGCATTTCCTTCACCATCCCATTTATCAATTTTAATTATATATCCGCCGGTAAGAGAATCACCTGTAGACGAAGTTAAAGCAAGTTTTGAAATATCAACCCGATTTTTATTTCTTTTAATTTTCTCAAACAGAATATATATACCGCGATATTCACCATTTAAAAACAGTTCGCAAAATTTATATCGGCTTGAATAATATCCCATCTCGGTCATTATCTTAAAAGCTAAAACATCTCTAATAAATGATTTATCATTAAAGGAAGCGGAAAGGACCCAATCATTTTCTTTGGGCAAGCCAAGTACATGGCTATCCAAAGGATTCCCAAGAGAATCGCGTGTTTCCAGGGAATATTGTTTTTTGGGAAACATTTGTGAAGAAGATCCTCTTAATTCAATTCCAATTTTCCCGTTGTAATCATTCGGTACATCAGTAATATTATTCCTGTTTCCTTCTCCGTTATTAATTATCTTAAGATCAGCAGTAATTTTAACAGAATTCGGAATAGATTTTCCATTAGTGTTAATTTTTACAATTGGAAGATTACTGGAGAAAGTTTGTCCGTAAAAATGTAAAGATGAAACACTTATTATTAAAACTGCTAACCATAAATTAAATCTGCTAAATATCATATACCAAGCCTATTGCCAAACTAAATTATTACGTTCAAATTTATCCTTATTTCTATTTATCTACAATATAAATTAGTTAGTTAGTTCTTAATATCATTCAAAATTGTAAGATCAGTTTAACTTAACAAACAATTGCTCTATTGATAAATTGTTAAATTATTTTTTTTGTCAGGTATTGCACGGTTTGGTTACGTAGCGGAGATTTAAGAATTATATTTTTGCGGATTAATCTATCAAAAAGTAATAAATAAGTGCACCAAAATTAAGTTGAAGTGCTCCGAATGCAATTCCACTTATAAGATCGTATTCATGAGTTTTATTTAGATAATCATTCAGCTTTGTTTGGTTATATTTATCAAAATTTTCATCTGCTTTTAATTTATAATAAGCTGACGCACCGCCTAATATTACTGCTGTTCCAAAAAGTATTTTAAATAAATCTTTTTTTAAAAAACTTTCCCCATTCTTTTTACCAGAAAAAGTTAAGTGCATTAGTTCATCTTTTTTAAGATTATTTATATTGATTATTTTATTAGAATATTCCTTTCGCTTAAGTTCAATATTAGTAAACGGAGATGTTAAATTAAGCGGGGTATAACCTATTAAAGAATCTTTTTCAAATACTCCAGCATCCGGCGGACTGCTATTCAAATAAATATACTCAGAATAATTATAAACTAATTCTTTCTTTTCACCACAGTTTGCAATTAATATTGTATCCGCAATCTCCTTTGCATTCCATTCATACTTTTCCTTCCTAATGGAAATTATATATTTACCTTTTTCAACTTGTAATGTTGTTTCTCCTTTACCAACGTATTGATTGTTAAGATAAATAATTGATGAAGAAAGATTGGTTTTTATGGATAGTTCTGATTTACAATCCTGGGCGGAAATAAATGCATAATTACAAAATTGTAATATTACAAGATTGATAATGAAATACTTCTTACAACATGAAATTGTTTTCAAGCAATTCAGAAAGCTTGAAATAATTTTAGTGAACAATTTCATATGCGAATATTTGTCCTTCATCTGTACCAAAGAAAATAATATTGTTAAAAAACATTGGCGAAAGTACTGGTTTTTCCTCGAATGGAATTGATTTTACAATTTTCCCGGACTCTACATCAATCATCAATATTTTTTTATTTAGATCTGTTAGCAGCAAACGATTGTTAAATAGTAGTGGCGTTGTATTAAATAATCCACCTGTCTTCGTTTCCCAGATTAATCGCCCATCATTTTTATTTAACTTGTAAATTTCTCCTTTCAAGTTTCCAACAAAAATAAATTGTTCATTCATTACAAGATAGTTTTTTATACTTGCACCAGATTTGAATTCCCAAAATTTTGTTCCTGTATTAATATCAAACGAAAACAAATTACCGGAATTATCGCCCACATAAACTGTATCACCGGAAACTGCAAATCCAGATTCAAATCCAGAAGATATCTTTTTCTTGAAGACAAGATTTCCATCATTTAAGTTTAGCGCAGTAACATTTCCTTTATCATCACCAAAGACGAATGTTTTATTGTTTGCCGCCGATGAGGAGTGAATAAAACAATTATTATCATACTCCCATTTTTTTGTTGAATTGAAATGGTATCGATAAACTTTACCTTGCTCCGTAGTAAAAATAATTCCATCATCCAATTCGATCATGTCCGTTAATATTCTGCCATCAACTTCAATTTTACTTACTTCTTTTCCTGTACGGAAATCATAATTGTAAATAACAGATTTATTTTCCTTTGGAATAGTAACGGCAAAAATAATTTTTAATTGATTAATTATTGGAGAAGCAACAATAAATCCTTTATAATTCAAATAACCAATTTCTTTTCCGCTCATTAAATTAAAAGCATATATCCTTCCTGATAGATCTGATACAAAAAGATAATCACCTTGAAATACTAACGATGAACTGTTTAAACTTCCGTTAATTCCATTTTCCCAGAGTAATTTAAGGGAATCGGTTATTGTTAAAGGAACAAAGAAGTTTCTGGCAGGATTTTTCCCGAACATCGGATAAGCAGGGCTATCATATTTTGAATCTGAAATTATGATGCTTTTAAAACAACCAAAACTAAATGAAATACTAATCACAACCAAAGGAATGAGAGATTTAATTATCCTACAATTGAAAAAATGAATTATTTTATAAATGAATTCTATCATCGGTTAATTGCAATTTTAAATTTGACTATTTCCATTTTTAAAAATCCCAGCCAAAAAAGAATTGGTAAAACAATCTTGGTTGAAACAAAGTATAATTATTTTCAATCCTCTTCCCAATATCATATCTAAGGGATAAAGCACCAAATAAATTTATTCTAATACCAGCACCAACGCTTCCCAATGTAGTTTGATATTCTTTATCCCACGCTCCCCCGCTATCAAAGAAAAGTGCTCCACGAATATTTGGAAATCCTAAATCCAGAAATGGTAATTTGACAAGGAATAAATCAACCAAAGGGAAGCGTAATTCAAGTGAAGATAGCCAGAGTTTTTCTCCACGGATTGACCACCTGGGCCAGCCACGCAAATCCCAACTTCCACCCATAAAATATCTTCTTGCTTCTCTTCCTTCATTGTAGAAAAGAGCAGTTCTAAATGCAAGGCTTGATCGAAGTGAAAGGCGGAAATATTCTCTATAATCTGCTATCACTGTAAAATAATTTACATTACTGAATTTTACATCGCTTGTATATGCCAGTAGCAATCTCAACCTTGTTCCATCAAGCGGTCCAGTTGGTCCCCAAAGAGAATTATCAATAACATAGGATAGCGAATTAGACACTAACAACGCCTTCCTTTCAATTACACCGGTAATTACTTCTTTATCGGAATTTGCAATAGAAATATTGGCTTCAATCCGTTGAAATTTTGAAAGTGGATAATAAAGAGTAAAGTAACCGCCAAAACTCCTTTCAAAAAAATATTCGTCAGAATCCCTGATGTCATATCTTCTGCCGCTAAAATGGAAAAGACCATATGCGTAATTAGTCCTGTTCTTAATATTAATTCTTGAAATTGCAATATTAAAACTTTTCAAAAATTCGCTTTGTACTTCAGCAGTGTTATAAATCAGGAAAAAATAATTATCGTCTCCAAACAAATCGCTTAATGCAAAAACTGCTCCACCACTCGTTCCATAAACTGGATCGGTAGTAATCTGGCTTTGTGCAAAATCCAGTGTATATTTATTCTCATACCTAAGTTTATCTGTTGTTGGATTTAATTTAATTTTATTAGCAAACCATTTACTTCCAGTAGAATCAAAATTGAATGCAACATTTATTCTTAAGCTATCTTGCTGGTAATTTAGATTTATTTGATAAAGTTGAAATGAAAAATTCTCGAAAGCTGCGGCAACTACTTCCGAAGGTTTGGTAAATGTATATTGATAAATGCTCGTTAGAAATTTGGTTACCTTTGTCATACCAACTGGATTATTGTTTAGTGTATTAAGTTTCCAGATGTTTTGAATACCACCATAATCAGTTGTAAAATAGAGTTCATTATAATCTGCTGAATATTTTGGTGAACGAAAATCGGAATTGCAATAAGTGAGGTATTTAATTGAGTGACTTCCCAAATTATATTCAAATAAATTAAACTTAGCTTTGTAAATTCCATCAGTTCTATCGGAAGCAAATACAATTGTGCTATCACCTTTTCCAAATATTGGATCAATATCGCTGTAATAATCATTTGTTATTCTTTCCAATGATTTATCATTATAATTATAAATGAACAAATCACTGTAACCTTTATGATCAATTGACTGAAATAATACTTTAGTACCATCGTTGGACCATTTAGGTGATGATATTGAAATTAATTCATCATTCTGAAATGTTCCAATAACCTCCTCATCCGCGATAGAATAAAAATGAATCGCATCAGTTCTACCCGATTTGGTTACAAATGCAATAATTCCTTGCTTAGAAACTTCAAGTGATGGTTCTAGCAAATGAAAAGTTTCAAAGACTTCCTCTTTTTCTCCCTGTAATATCAATTCCGGTGATGGTCTATTTTCTTTTTTCAAGTCGCTTCTTAATTCAAGCCTGTATATTGACGAATATCCATCTCTGTTGGCAACGAAATAAATATATTTTTTACCATCAACGGAATAATACGATGGCGAGAAATGAAATCCATCCTCAGTTAACTTTTCTGCTCCATTGTCCGGAGGAATATTTGTTGAAATCAATGGATAGTATTTCTGCTTTAGATAAAAAAGCCATTCCTTATCAATCTCTGCAATTTTCTTATCAATTACATATTCCAACAAATCCTTAAAGTTTTCATACTGCCAGAAATTCTCGAGCAAATAATAAATTTTTTCTTCACCGTAAGTTTTGCCTATAAAATCAAGTAGATTTTGTCCCTCTTTATACATCAGGAACGAACCATAAATCTGGTACATATTCTCAAGTCCAACAACATAATTATTTATTACAGCATCGCGCATAACCATTTCTGCTTGAGTATCCCAATCCGTAGACCAATACTCCGCAAGACCTTCGGTAAACCACAGCGGTGGATATTGTTCTGCGGGCAACCTATGATCTTTGAGAACTCTAAAAATTTTTAATGTCATAAACACGTGAACAAGTTCATGCCTTATAACGTGCCGAAATGAGTTGAGCGAACCAAGATATGGAATTACAACTCTGCCTTTTAAAAATTCAAAAAATCCTCCGACTCCTTCAGGAATAAATCCAGGTGTAGTGTTAGTTTGTTGAAAATGAATGTGGGTATTATAGAAAATTAAAGGAATTCTGGTGGTAACTATATAATTAAACTTTACTTTAAACTCACTATAAGCTTCTTCAGCATATGCAGCTCTCATTTCTGCCATCTCTTCAAAATCATCATAATAATAAATATCAAAATGCTCAGTCTTTAAAACTTTCCATTCAAAATTATTATACTGGACTTTATTCCTTCCAAAGAAATAATATTGGGCAGAAAGAATCTGAGGAAGTAAAAAAAAGAAAAGCAGAAAATATTTTAACTTATTCCTTTGCAAGCCGTTCTTTCAGGATGTTAATGTTTTTGATTGATATCGGATTCTGTCCACGAAAAACTGCTAAATAATAACTAATCCAATCTCCTAAATAAATCAAGTCAAAGATTCTTTCCTTAAATGTTTCCTGGTCGCTTTTAAGATTTATAATTTCAACACCAACCTTTTCAATAAGTTCACTCGTTATTTGAAATCTTTTTATTATCTGCGGATGGTAATCTTTATCAAGTATGTTAACAACTTTGGCTGCAAATTGCTTTTCAAAAAAAGTTTCCCAACCAATAATTTCATTATGGTTCAATTCAGGGATAACATTATTAAACGCATTTAGCTTGGCATTTTCATTTATTTGGCATTTAAACCTGTTGCCTACCGCAGAAGTCAGATCAACAGCAGAATAAATAATTGGAATAAATCCTATTAAAGATTTTGCAGTTTCAACCGCAAAATTTTCTTCAGACGAATATTCAAGTGATTTACTTTTTATCAGTGCAATAATTTTTTCAACTACATCATCCTGTGGTTTAATAAAGTTAAGTTTTTGAAAAACTTTGAGTAACGAAAAAAAGTTGATATAAAGTGCAAACCGAGGCTGAAATCCTTTTTCCAATTTTACAAATGGAAAACCAAATTGCTTTGCCATTTCTTCAGTTTTTCCACCTGCACCAATGCAAATTACTTCACACTTGTTTTTAATCGCATGTTCCAAAACAGAAATTGTTTCTTCTGTATTCCCAGAATATGAGGATACAATTACAAGAGTTTGTTTATTAGCAAAAGTTGGCAGTGAGTAACTTCTGTTTACAAAAAAGGGAACATTTATTTCACTATGCAGAAAATTTTGCAGAACATCACCACTGATTGCTGAACCGCCTAACCCGGTAACTACAACAGATTTAAACTTTTTCTCAACTAATTTTCCCAAATCAAATTCATTTTTCCAAGCGTATTCAATTTGCTTATAAGAATCTTTTAAAACTTCAACCTGGTTTTCTGTATCGTACTTTTTAATGAATTCTTTAGTTGTCATTCTCTCCTCTGGATAATATTATTCTGAAATTTTATTAAAAAATGTTATTTGAATGTATAATAGAATTTGTCTCGCAGAATTTACCAATCTTTTGTGTGACCTCTTCCATCATTGTGCAATGCAAACAATCTTCTGCAAGTAACCTGGCTTTTTCAAAACTGATACTGCGAATAATTTTTTTGATGTAAGGAATAGCAGCCGGAGAAACGCTTACAGAATCCAAACCCATTCCGACTAGAAGCGGTATAGCAAAAGTATTTGCAGCCATTTCACCACACATGCTTATCAACGCATTATTTTCCTTTGCTGCTTTAATTATATTGTGGATGGTTCTAATAACAGCAGGATGAAATTCCTGGTAGTGAGAAGAGACAATTTCGTTACCTCTATCAACAGCAAGAAGAAACTGAATTAAATCATTGGTTCCTATACTTACAAAATCAACTTCACGCGCAAATTCCTTTGCAAGTACAGCAGCAGATGGAACTTCAATCATAATACCAATTTTAATATGGTTATCGAATTTTATTTTGTGCGATTTTAATTCATCTTTACAAGATTGGAGAATTTGCTTGGAATTTTTTAATTCATATAATGATGAAACCATTGGAAGCATAAACTTGATATTCTTATGTATGGAAGCTCGCAGAACGGCTTTTATCTGACTCCTGAAGATTTCCATGTTGTCCAATAAAAACCGAATTCCTCTCCAGCCAAGAAAAGGATTTGGCTCTTTAATATCGTGTGGTAAAAACTTATCGCCTCCAACATCAAAAGCACGAATGATTACATACTCAGGATAAGCTTTCTCAGCAATCTCAGAATATACTTTAAATTGCTCTTCTTCATCAGGAAAAGTATCGATATCGCCAAAAATTTGTTCAGTCCTTAATAATCCAATTCCTCTTGCACCATTTTGTATCAGGATTTCAATTTCTTCCGGAACATCTATATTGCCGCGTAAAATTATTTCCCTGCCATCAGTTGTTATTGCCGGTTCATCCCTCAGCAGTGTCAATTCTTTGTCGTATTGATTTAGTCTTTCCAGCTTTTGCTGGTAAAACTTTAATTGTTCTTCATCTGGTTTTAGAATTGCAACGCCATGGAAACCATCAATAATTACTAAATCATCTGTTTTAATTCTTTTAGTTGCTTCGTGTGTACCAACTATTGCCGGTATTTTTAAGGAACGTGCAACTATTGCTGCGTGAGAGGTCAATCCACCAAAATCAGTTATAAATCCTTTTACATCACTTTTTGAAAAGAGAAGCGTATCTGCCGGCGTAAGATTAGAAGTAATTACAACTACTTCACCGGTAATTTTCGATTTCAATTTTTTTTTCTGGATATTTCTGATGATTCTATTTTTAATATCTTCGATGTCGTGCGAACGTTCTTTCATATATGATTCATCGGATGCATTCATCAGATCTATATATTTAGAAATCTCACTATTAACAATAAACTCCGGAAGTCTTTTCTCAGCTTCGATTCTATTTACAATAGTTTCAATAAGAATTGGATCGTCAAGGATCATAATCTGAGCTTCGAAAATTGCTGCGCGTTTCTCTCCCATTTTCTCATTTGCAATGTCTAATATTTTCCGCAATTCATATTTGGATCTTTCCAGCGCTTCAAATAAAATCTTTTTGGCATCTTCAGTATTATCAACAACGGCATCTATTATTTCAAGTTTTTCTTTTGAATATAGATGTGCACGGGCTATTGCAATACCTGGTGCGGCGGCAATTCCCATTATTGTATTTATTTCAATTTGTTTTAAATCGTTCACAGCTCGTCAAATCCTCTATTAAAATAATTAATAATTTCTTCTGAGGCTTGTGCTTCGTCTGGACCATCAAATGTAAGAGTTATTTCTGAACCTTTTTCTGCCGCAAGTGTCATAACTCCAATTATACTTTTTCCATTTATATGCAAACCATCTTTTTCCAAATAGAATTCTGATTTATACCTGGCAGCTAATTTTACAATTGTTGCTGCGGGACGAGTGTGTAAACCCGCATTGTTAATTATTTTTATGGTTCTTTCAATCATCATTTGTTTCTTTTAATCAATAAATGTGTAATCCAAGTTAGCATTTCTTTGTCTTTAATTGAAGGAATAAATTTAAGTTCACTTAATGCTTTAGAGGAATATTTTATGATTTCTTTCTTTGCATCCTCCATTACACCAAGTTGCAGATAAATCTCTTTGAACTTACCAACCTCTTTCCTTTGTACTCCTTTGTTTTTTATAACAGATTGAAGTTCCTTTAGTGTATTTCCTTTTGCTTTTTCTAAGGCTCTAAGAAATAAAAATGTTTTTTTACCTTCAACAATATCGCCTCCAATAATTTTGCCGAATTCATTTTCATCACCAGCAATATCCAATAAATCATCCTGGATTTGAAAAGCGATTCCTAAATATTTTCCATAATTGGAAAGTGCTTTAATCTTAGCAGAATCTCCGCCACACAACTGAACGCCAAGGGAACAACAAGTTTCCAATAATGCTGCTGTTTTCTTTTCAATCATTATAATATAATCTTTAATAGACACATTGGAACGAGTCTCAAATTCTTTATCGAGACTTTGTCCTTCACAAACCTGAATTACGCCATTGGTGAAAGTACTAACAACAGATTTGAAATTAATAGAACAATCCTTTAACAAAAAAGAATAAGCAACAGCAATCAGGTTATCACCTGTAAGAATTGCCGTACTTAAATCATATTTTTTATGAAGCGTAAGTCTTCCTCTTCGCATATTAGAATTATCCATAATATCATCATGCACAAGAGAAAAGTTATGAAGCAATTCAACAGCAATGGCTGCATTGTACACATCCGAATATCTTCCACCGACAGCTTTTGCAGAAAAGAGTACCAGCATTGGTCTTAATCTTTTTCCACCACTTTTAACAATATAAGAACAAGGTTCGTATAATGATTCGGGAAGTTTATTATTAAAAATATTTTCAATCTTTGCTTCAACAATTTTTCTTTGCTTTTCAAAAAGATCTGAGCAATATTTTTCCGTATCATGATTCAATATAACTCCTCTTTTTTTATCAGCTTTTGCTTTTTGAATTGATCGACAGTTGAACAACCAGTTAGGAACATGATTTTTTTAACAGTATCAAACCAACCAGCTATCAATTTTTCAACACCTTCAATATTATTTTTATCCAGCTCTTGTAAAATGATTCTTGCGGAGGCAGTTATGTCGGCTCCTAACACCATTGCTTTGGCAATATCAAATCCATTAAAAATTCCACCCGAACCAATTAATAAAAAGTTATTTTTTGATTTTAATTGGTTTACAGTTCTTAAACAATAGGAAGTTGGTAATCCCCAATCCCAAAAAATGTTGTTTTTGTTTTCTTTACTTCTAAGAATTTCCACACCAGCCCAACTTGTACCACCTGCTCCAGCAACATCAATACCTTTTACTCCAACATTCAATAAATCAAATGCTGCTCGTTTACTAATTCCTGATCCAACTTCCTTGACAATTATTGGAATATCAATTTTCCCGCAAATCTTATCTAACATATTTAGCAAGTTTTTGAAATTTGGTTCTCCATTTTTTTGTAGTAATTCCTGTAAAGGATTAACATGAACTACAAAAGCATCAGCTTGTATTAAATCAATTAAATATTTTATTTGCTCAACCGATTTAGGACCACATACCTGTGCAGCTCCAATATTACCAAGGATAGGAATGTTGGGTGCGTGCTTTCTGATAACTTTATACGATTTATGATAAAGTTTATTTTCTAATGCCTGCCTCTGACTACCAACTCCCAGCAGGATTTGCAAACTATTTGCCGCTATTGCTAATTTTTCATTAATATTTTCAGCTTCTGGAGTTCCTCCGGTCATGCAAGAAATTAAGAATGGTAACTTTATTTTCTTGTGAAAGAATTTAGTACCGAAATCAATTTTTTTTATATCAACTTCTGTAATTGCATAATGCTCAAAATCGTATTTATCAAATCCATTTGATTTTTCTTTAAAAGCAACTTTATCTGTTAAAGATAATTCGATGTGTTCTTTCTTTCTCAGCGAAATATTTTCCGGAGAATAAATCATAGATAGTTGTTTATAATAATTTTATATAGAAAATATCAAAATTAAACGATAAAATCTTTACTTGAAGGCTTATAAAAATAAATTATGTATTAACACAATAGAAATGTCAGTATATAAAACTCTTTAGAAATGTCATATAAAACGTTTGTAATCAGTTGGATTAAAATAAACACTATTTACTTTTATTTCTTTGCGAAGTGAATTAGTTAAAAATATTTCATCAGCAGAAATAATGTCATCTAATTTCAAAATTGTTTCTTTTATGTCTTTTCGCTTTTTAATAAGATTATTCCGATATACACCGGGCAGCAAACCACAATTTATTGAAGGTGTAAACCATTTATTCTTTTTTCTTAAAAAAACATTTGTTCTTGTTCCTTCTGTAAGTTCATTTTTCTCATTCAGGAACAAAACTTCATCAAAACCATTCGGAGAATGATGTAAGCTCTCCTGTTCATAAAGTAATCTATTTGTTGTCTTAAAGTATTGAAATCGATTTTGCGATGAAACTTTTGCGGAAGATATTATTATCTTAAAATTATCTTTTATATAATTCAACTCAGAAATTTCAATTCGATAATTACCCCATTTATTAAGAATAATTTTTAGTCTGTAATTTTTTTGTACTGATAGATCTTTTATTTGTGAATTGATTTCATTAATAATTTTTCTCTTCTCAAACACAAATAAAAAGTAAGATGCGGATGACTGAAGCCTATTCAAATGATCGGTAATCAAAAAAGGTTTGCCATTTTCAATTAAGATTGTTTCAAATAGTTCAAATTGTTTTTGCGGCTTTGTAAGGAAATTTCCTTTTAGGAGAAGTTCATCATATTCATTTTGTGGATTAGAATCTGCAACAATACCACTTCCTAAACCTATCTCTCCTTTTTTTGTTGAATTGTCTAAAACAATAGTTCTGATTGCCACATTAAAAACCGTATTAGATTTTGTTACAAGACCAATCATCCCAGTGTAAATTCCACGTTGTTCCTTTTCGAGCTTATTAATAATTTCCATCGTTTTTATTTTTGGGGCACCCGTTACGGAACCGCAAGGAAAAAGGTTTTTAATGATATCAGACAAACAAATATTCTCACGAATTCTCCCTCTAATTCTTGAAGTCATTTGAAAAAGAGTTTCATATTTTTCAATATTAAATAGTTCATCAACCTTTACACTTCCGAATTCACAAATTTTCCCCATATCATTCCTGAGCAAATCGACTATCATTATATTTTCAGCATTATCTTTTGAGCTCATCTTCAGCATTTTTCGTTTTGCTTTATCATCCTGTAAATTAATTCCTCTTGAAATTGTTCCTTTCATTGGCTTTGTAATCAGTTCGCCATGGTTCAAGTGAAAAAAAAGCTCGGGCGATAATGAGATTATTATTTTTTCACCATTATTTATAAATGCTGAATATTCTGCAGACTGGTTGAAAATTAAATTAATAAACAAATCAACTGGATCACCTGTAAACGTAAATTTTCCTTTAACTGTATAATTAACCTGGTATGTATCGCCAATTGTTATAGAATTTAATATAGATCGGACATTTTGCGAATATAAGTTTTTACTTGTATTCAATCTAAAATTTCTGATGGCATTATCTTCTGTATTGTTCGTTTTAATATCACTAAAATCAATATCGGAAGTGTTATATGTTTTGAGATTATTTTTATCAAACAGAAAAAATTGAAGTAGTTTGTTGTTCTGTTGTTTAGGTAAAAGTTTTGTCAATCGTTTTTCAAAAAGATAGCCTGTTTCGTAAGGAATAAGTCCGTATCCTAAAAATCCCTTCTTGATCATATCATCAATACGGTTCAAAGAAGCTTCTATATCATTTACGTTATGTGTTTCAACTACTTGCTCAGGCTGAAGAAACAAATAAGATTTTTTTTTGTAATATTTTGCTGTATAAAAAAAAGCAGAATGTCGGTTGTCGATTACAAAATTTAGAATATCTTTTATTTTCATAAAAATGATTCAAACCTGTTGGTTATTAAAATATACATAAATATTTTTAGTCATATTTTTATTAAAAGTATTTTAAATTGCCATAGGCAATAAAATTAATTAGTAGCTGGAATTAATAAATTAATTTTTATTCTTAGTTTTTATAATTACAAGGATTAAAAATATGGAAAAACCTCGTTTAAATTTCTGGCAAATTTGGAATATGAGTTTCGGATTTCTAGGGATTCAATTTGGTTTTGCGTTGCAAAATGCAAACGTTAGCAGAATTTTCGAAACACTTGGAGCAAGCATTGATTCAATTCCAATCCTGTGGATTGCTGCTCCAACAACCGGACTTATCGTTCAGCCAATTATTGGATATATGAGTGATAAAACCTGGGGAAGACTTGGAAGAAGAAGACCATATTTTTTAACAGGAGCTATTCTTGCATCGCTTGCTTTAATAGTTATGCCTAATTCGCCAGTGCTTTGGGTTGCAGCAGGAATGCTCTGGATTATGGATGCTTCCATAAATATTTCAATGGAACCATTCAGAGCTTTAGTCGCAGACCTACTACCGTCACAGCAACGGACAACTGGTTTTGCAGTTCAAAGTTTTTTTATTGGAATTGGAGCAATTGTTGCCTCAGCACTTCCCTACATTTTTACAAATATTTTTGGAATAAGCAATACCGCACCACATGGGAAAATTCCTCCTTCAGTAGTATACTCTTTTTATATTGGCGCTATTGCTTTCTTTGGTGCTGTAGGTTGGACTGTTTTCAGAACAAAAGAATACCCACCTGAAAATTTAGAAGAGTTTAATCGATTAAAGAAAGATAAAATTGGATTTGTACAAGCGTTTAAAGAAATACTAGAAAATTTTGTAAAAATGCCAAGAACAATGATTGAGCTTGCATTCGTTCAATTCTTTTCCTGGTTTGCATTATTTGCAATGTGGATTTATACAACGTCCGCCGTAACCCATCATATTTATGGAACAACAGATGTAACATCAGCAGCATTTAATGAAGGTGCTAATTGGGTTGGTGTGTTGTTTTCTGTTTATAATGGGTTTGCTGCTGTTACTGCATTTATTCTGCCATGGCTTGCTAAAAGAACCAGCAGAAAGACTGTTCACATGATTAGTCTTGTTGCTGGTGGATTGGGGTTAGCTTCTTTTTATGTTATTAAAAATCCTCAATTATTAATTCTTTCTGAAATTGGAATTGGTTTAGCGTGGGCATCAATTCTATCAATGCCATATGCAATATTAGCTGGAGCCATTCCATCACAAAAGATGGGTGTTTATATGGGAATTTTTAATTTCTTTATAGTTATTCCACAAATTACTGCCGCTGCGGTTCTTGGATTTATTGTAAGAAACCTTTTTGCCAACGAGGCAATTTATGCCTTACTTATTGGCGGTGCATCCTTATTTGTTGCAGCATTGTTAGTCCTTTTAGTTAACGATGTTGATGAGGTAAAAGAAAGAAGATAAAAACTTGTCGTTAATTAAATATCAAGGGAAACAACGTTAGCTAATGTTTTATCAAACATAAGAGTGATATTTAGAACGATTATTTATTTACCGTCTTACGTTTGGCACTACAATAGATTTATATTTGACATTCCATTTTTTATTCTCAAGTATTTTGAGCTAAGATTTATATTTCCATTATCAATATCAAAAACCTCAACTTCAAATTTTTTTTCCTGTTTATCCTTAATTGAATTTTCAATTTGTTCTTTTATTCTTTTTGAAATTGCTTTTACATCTGTGCTGCAGAAACTTCCTGTTGTAGTGGACAATTTTATTATCTTCATTTTAGTTTCCTTCATTTGTACAAGTTGTAAACTTCTTTAATAATTAGAATTATTAAATCATTTGTCAAGGTGAATTTATCTCAAGGAAAAATTTTGTGAGGAGTAACAAATTGAGAATGGTAAAATATGCCGCCTTTAATAAAAAGGCGGCAATTAATATCAATAATAACGGGAAGACATCAATCCGGCAAATGCAACAGCGCTTACAATAATTCCAATTATAATATAGATTACAATTGTAACAGCTAATGTTACTAAAAAATAACCAACCATTTTATCCTTAGGAACATCTTTAACTTTCTGTAAGCCCATATACATTAAAACTAACGAATAGATGCTTGCAAGTGTAACCAGTATACCTAATGATGGTATAACATTAAGAATTCCTGCTACCCAGGTTGGTGTATATGCAAAGACAACTACTTTTAAGGAAGCTACCATATCTTTAGTTGAACCAAAAGATGGGGCGAGTGTATCAACAACTAAGGCAGTAATATAAACTCCAACCAAAGATAAAACATATGTTAATACAGCCCACAAAATTCCCGAAGCAACAGGAACATGATAACTAATGAATCCAAGAGAAATACCGAATAAACTAAAACCTATAAATCCCGCAACTGCCGAAATTGCTGCAAGAATGACGGCATACTTAAGAAACATCTCCGCTACCGAACTACTTTCTTGTTTTATTACTTCCCACTCATTTGCAGGTGAAATAATAATGTTTTTTGCCCGTAGAACAAGATTCATTTTTCCTCCTTTGATTTATGAACAAGAAAATGTTTATTAGACTAAAGAATTTTTGTTGCCGTAAATATTTATTCCAACTCTTAAATGAAATGGCAGAGGCAACGTAGAAAATTTTTTCTATATAATCAATTAAATTATGCTTTAATTAAAAGAAAAATGGAAAAGCAAGTTTGTTGTTTAAATGGGTTATTTACCTAAGAAAACCGTGATGGAAAAAATTTTACAAACTTTGATGGTTGTGAAATCTTATTACTTCTTCAAAAAGTGTGTAAATTGTAAGTTTTATGTTTGCGGAGAGGGTGGGATTCGAACCCACGGTACCCTTGCGAATACACTACCTTTCCAGGGTAGCCAATTCAACCACTCTTGCACCTCTCCAAAAAAGTCGTACAAAATATATAAAGAAATTGAATAAGTTAAAAATTCTTACTCTACTTCATTTATTTTTTTTATCTTTAATTACACAGTTTTCAATATTAAATGCGTCAACTTTATTATTATACTATTTTAAAATCAATATTTGTGGTTATTTCTGCAATTATTGGGGCAGTTTCTACCTTTTCCATAAAAATTGACCACCATAAGTTATGTTCGTTAATAAGTTTATCAGCCGGAGCTTTACTTGGTGCTGCGGCTTTTGCAATTCTACCGGAAGCAGTTGTAGGATTAAATATTTTGGAAATTATTTTAAGTTTAATCTCCGGTTATTTTGTTTTTTGGTTGATAAGCAAGTACTATTTCCATGTTTGTCCCGCTTGTTCCGCAAGTCATTTTGATGAACAGACTACCAAAAAATTTTCAGAGATTGCATTTGTAATGATGACGGCGCTTGCCTTTCACTCTTTTTTTGATGGAATTGCTTTAACCATTCATGGGAATGCTGTAATTTTTGAAAATAACTCAATCTTTTTAGCAATTCTAATTCATAAATTTCCAGAAGGATTAGCCCTGGCTTCTTTAATGTTAGGTGCAAATTATCCAAAGAAAAAAATAATTCTAAATGTAATTTTTGTTGAACTGACTACTGTTGTGGGAGCTTTAATTGGAATTTTTCTGGTCGGGATGAATATTACTGATTTGGTATTTGGAGTAATAATGGCGCATATTGCAGGCGGATTTGTTTATCTTGCATTCCATGCTATACTCGGCGAAATGTTAAAACACCATACTAAATTAGTGATAACTTACTTTTCACTTGGTATGATATTGATATTAGTTACAAGATTATTGACTAATGCATTATAAATGTTATTTTGTTATTTGTATTTTTGAATGAGAAAAATTAGGTTGGAAAGGTGGCAGAGTGGTTGAATGCGGCAGTCTCGAAAACTGTTGTACCGGTTACGGTACCGGGGGTTCGAATCCCCCCCTTTCCGCTTTATTTCTATAACTACTTTATTGGAATCAGTTAATATTTTAATGAGTGCCAAAAACGTGACAATTTTTATACGAGTTTTAGGGAATTACTGGGATTATGGCTGCATCAAAAGTAACTTTGAGATTAATAAAAAGAAAGAAACACTCTTACTACCAACTTGATTATATAGATATTGATGGAAAATAAATGCGTCCAACTGTTGCTCAAAACAAAAAAGATGCAGAAGTGATTCAGGCAGAAGTATTAAGAAACCTTACACTTGGGAAACATGCGCTAATGACTGAAGAATAAAAATAATTAATCGTTCCTTAAAAAGTCATTTTAAGATTTGGAGTTGGTAAAACAGACTTCCAAAATCTAAAAAGCTGTCTTTGTAAGCTTTGAAAAAAAAAGGCAAAAAAGTTTTTCATTTTTCGCATCCACTTTTTGAAGTTAAATGCTGCCGCTGCTAACATTAAATTGATCGAGTCACAGATTGTCCCTTTCAAAAAGTTTATTGCCAATCTGTAATCTGTTTTTAAGCGACCAATAATTGGTTCTAATGCCGCTCTTCTCCTGAACCTTGCTTTCGCTTTTCTCTTCTCATACTCACTCGCTGTTTTCTTCGGCGGCTTTGGCAGTAGTATTTCTGTTTCTCCAATTCTTGATTTTCCCTTATAGCCTCTGTCGGCTATTGCTATTCTTGGTCTCAGTCCGCGAAGTTCTTCACATTGATCGAGCACTTTTGGTAATGTGTGTCCATCATAATCATTCTTTTCTAAACTATAAGCGCCTACTATTATTCCGCTTTGCTTTGTCATTACAACTGATGCCTTTGATCCAAACCGGCCTACCGTCAGGCAAGGCTCATATTTATTGTGCTCCTTGCCCTTCGAGATACAATAGACTTTCGGCTCGTGGATACTATAGATCTTTTCTTTATCTTTTTGTTTTTGGCTTATTATTTTGTTGAATATTTCAATTGTTTCTTCATATTTCTGTTTTTGTTCTTCGTTCATTTTTCGTTCAAGTTCACGGACCATTCTTCCGGCAATTGTCTTGAGTTTCCTTCCTGCCGAATATGCCTTCTTTTTATTCTTCGGATGGTTTCTAAATCTTTGTGCCATTACCAATTTCTTTACTACTCTTACGTAGCTTTGTCTTTGCACAATATCTTCGTCCATCATCATACCTGCCTGCGGCAAGGCGGGTAAGTAAGCCTGCGGTAGCCTTCGGCAATATGTTTTTTAGCATAATTGATAATAGCTTCTTTTTCCCATTCCAGAAGCCAGTTCTCTTTAGGAATTTTACCATTGTGATTGTTTGCAGTTCCTTTCCTGTTATTCCAGGAATAATATTTACTGGGGTTAATGCC
>JAPLFH010000017.1 GCA_026390815.1 Ignavibacteriales bacterium
ATTGTTAAAATTTTTGTGTTTGGCTATAAAACCAAGTTGCTCTTTGAAGTAAGTAGTATTAAAAAACATTTTTAAAATAAAAAGTAGTTGCAGTTATTCGGCATCCTTGTTCTGGGGCGCCGCTTATCGGCAACGCCGTTAGTACGCAAAAAGTTGCAATTATGGAAATATCAAAATCACATAAATGTGCGTTCATTTACTATGACAATAATAGTAAGGATTTTCCTTGCGAGCATCCTTCTTTAGAGAATGATGATTTTTGCATTTTCCACAGTAAAAACTTAAAAGACAAAGAAGATTTTTTTATTAAAGCTTTAGGTTCGCTAATTGCTAGAATTGAAAAAAATAGAAATTTCCCTTGTTATAATTTTAGAGGATTTATTTTCCCAAAAATAAGTTTTAAAAATAAAATATTTTTTAAGGAGCTTGATTTAAGAAAAGCAGAATTTAATGGATTTGCAGATTTTGAAAACTGTGAATTTAAAAGTGATATAATCTGTCATAAAACTATCTTTCACAATAAATTGTTCTTACAAGGCGCAATATTCAAGAATAACGTTTCATTTGTAGCTTCAGAATTCAACAAATTAATTCTTGTCGGTGGATTATCAGAAAATAAATTTGTTTTTCACGGATGTAAGTTTTATGAAAATGTTGTATTTAGAGGCAGATCGTTTGAAGGTAATGTAATTTTCCATTCTTCAATCTTCTACAAAGATGTTGATTTTCAATGGGCAAAATTTCACAAATTATTTGATCTTAGTAATAGCACTTTTCACAATAAGCTTGAATTTAATAATGCGCAATTTTTTGATGATGTCAACTTTTCAAATACAAACATTTCAATTATTAAAAATTTAAATGCCCCTGGTGTAAGTTTTGATGGTGCGATTTTACAGCAAGCTCAGTTTAATAGTTTAACAGAATTTATTAATTATTCGTTTAGCAATGGATTTTTGTTATCCTTAGATTTTTCAAATAAGTCTTTTAAAAATTGTGATTTTACTGGTGTCGTTTTAAAATCAATTCGAGCTGATAATATTGTTTTTGATCAAAAAACTATTGAAAACACTAAATATATCTTTACTGATTATATTATAAGAAAAGAAGATAATTTGGAATACTTTTTTCCTAATCAAAATAGTAGAGTACCCTTATTAGGAAATTTTGGTGATCAAGAAAACAAAAATTTCACATTTTTAGATTATTTGAAGGAACAAAATAAATGGAGTTTTCTCTTAGACTTGCCTGATGAAATTAGAACTGGCATTATAAACTATATAAACTTTTTTTGGGATTATTCTAAAAACGTTTTAAATGAAAATATTAATGTCACTATGTTACCGGAAGGTTCTAAGATCAGAGTTAATCTTCTTGTAGATAATAGCTTTAAACAATTTAATATTATTGAAGCATTTCAAGATTATATTAAAAATATATTTAAACCTTTTAATGAAATAAATATTGAATTTAGAAATACTAAATTGAGTGAATACCAAAAAGCTAAATTTATGATTGATTATGAAAACGAATTAAGTACAACACAAATAAATTTGAAGTACGGTATTCAGAATTTATCAGATTTTAATAAACTTCAATATTCAACGATTAATTTTTTACTTTCTCAAAAAGATAGACAAATAGAAAGTCAAGAGAAATACATTACTCAGCTAATAGAAAGCATCCCGAAAATACAAAACATTAATTTATCTGTTAATCAAAATTTGAGTAATGTAATCAAAAATAAGTTTGACTTAGAGATTGATTTTTCTAAAATGTTAGATGAGTTAGAAAAAAGTAAAGCAAATAATGAAAATCTTGTTAATGAATTAAAACAAGAAATTGAAAATATAAAAGGCGAATTAAAAAATTCACCAGATACTACTTCTACAAAAGAGAGAATCAAAAAGTTCATAAAAACTTTAGGCAAAATAGGTAATTACGGATTACAAAATTATGATGCGATAATGAAAATAGGTAAAGCAATTTCAGAAGCTATTTAAATGCGTACTAACAAGCGCCTCAACGCCGACCGCCTTTTTAGTTGGGCAGTTTTGAGATTTTTGAAATTGTATTTTAGTTAGAGACTTTGTTCTAAGTGTTCGTTCTAATTAATTAACTTACAAACTGCACTTGCGAAAGCAAGTTAAGTGCAGTTTGCTTAATCATTGGCTTTGTCGTTTTAATCTGCATTGCTGTTATGGGCAGCGGGTTATCGGCAACGTCGTTATACAGAAGAATATGAAACCTATAGGAATAAGAAAAAAATCATATTTAGCATTTCGATTTCTTGATGCTTCAATAGATTTTGCAAAATATGCAATAGCTTTTGAAAAAGAACAACACTCCTATAGTGATGAATATTTCCACCACTTGTTTTCTAGCATTATTCTATGTGTGACGTTCTTAGAATCAAATATCAACGAATTCTATTCCACTATAAAAGATGAAGAAAACAATATTTCAAAAACTATACTTGTGAAAAATTCTAATGTAATTATATCGTTATGGGATCGAGGTATTCCTCGGACTGCAAGACATTCCATATTAGATAAATATGAAATTGCGCTAGATGTTACAGAAAGCAGTAAAATAGATTCTTCTTGTAATCCTTATCAAAATGTTGCCGCAATAATTAAACTCAGAAATGCACTAATCCATTATGAACCTGAATGGCAAAAAGTTTCTACTGATAACAATTCTGCCACGTATCTTGAAAAATCTATGAAGGGTAAATATGAGTTAAGTAAATATTTCCATCCTAAGACAGAACCCTTTTTCCCTTACCTTTGCTTAAGTGGTGATTGCTGTTTATGGGCAATTAAAAATTCCGTTGAATTTGTTTTTCAATTTTATAAAAATATTAAAGTCGAAATTCCTTTTAAACAGATTTATGAGAATACTATTAAAAAGATTTCTGTATAACGTTATAAAGGATTAAAAGGAAGCCTACCTACGCTAAACAACAGCTTCGGTAGGTAAACTTGCCGAGTTTTGCCATTGGCATCACTATGATAATCCGGTGTTGGACTAAGCCCCTCCTATACTACGTTTCGGTGGGCAGGCGTAAATGCGACTTATAGAACTATTTGTAATTTGGATAAATTATTTTCGGATGGCAAGGCACAAGTTTTAAAAGAGATTATTTTACTTATTGATAAGAATGTTATAATGATGAAGACAAAATTCAATCCGTTAGTTTTATGAAAATAATCCCGCTAGCGGGATAGACAGTTCTTGCAAGGAATGATATTTACTAGCCAAGGAAAGAATTGACTATAAGAAAAAACAACGAACAGGTTAGTAGTTTTATGAAAGTTTGTTCTGATATTTTAATTAACTATTTAAGACCTGCATTCTTATTTTGGGCGGCAGGTTAAACGCAACGTTAGCTATACAAGAAAAATAAACGCTGCTATTATTGCGTATATCCCACCTAAAAGGGATGGATAAACGCCACAATTGCATAATTATAAAAGTTAACTGCAATTATTCCTTAACAAAACAAGAAAGGAGAATCGTTATGAAAAAATTGAGTCGGTTTTTATCGATATTTTTATTTCTGTATCTCGGCTCTGGTGCTGAGGCTCAGGTAACAAACCTTACGGTTAACGGTGTTAGCTCTAATTTCACTATGGTGCAGGGAGACAGCCTTAAATGGGAGTACAATCTTCCTGTTGGTGGTTCTGCAAAAGGAGAATTTTGGATTGACCTTAACGGGAATGGAGTAATTGATCCAGCAAGCGACAAGCAGCTATTTGGAACTTTCACTCAAACAGACGGTCAATCCGGAGACCCTGGTGACATGGACGGTCTTGTAAATGGACACATCTTTTTCGTGATAGAAAGTTTTGGCCTTCCACCTGCAAAGTATATACTTAAATTTTCCAACAATGGGATAGAACAATCTGTAGTTGGTACGTTCACAGCGCTGCCATCACCAACGTACACAGTTTCCGGTGTTGTTACAGTGCCGGGCGCAAGCGCACAGAATATTTATGTAGCAGCGCAGAACAATAACGGGCAATGGGGTGCGCTCACAGATGCAGGCGGCAATTATACAATCAACTTCAACGCATCCGCTGGTGGTCTGGAATGGAGAATTCAGCCGCTAGATGAAATCCCTCCTTATAGTCAGCCTACGGAAATTAATATAACGTTAACAGGAAACTTTACTGGTATCAACTTTCCCTATTCACAATCTGCCGCAACAGTCGTCGGCTACCTGAAGGGGGAAGATGGACATGTGTTCGCAAATGTGGGGGTTTATTCCCAGCGACAACAATATGGCGGAAATGGTAAAGATGCTACAACTGACGCAAATGGCTTTTTCCAATTTGGTTATTCATTAAGTGAAATCACATCAAATTCCATCTGGAGTATACAAGCAAACAGTGATGGGATTGCTCCGGGGTACTTTCCACCCAGAGTTAATGCAATCTCTCTTCATCAATATGACAACTTGCGCATTGACCTGACAGCATATGTTGTCGACGATTCTATCACCGGCAGGGTTACTTTAGATGGTCAAGCACCCGGTGGTACGTCGTTCAGACTGTTTGCATCTGCGCAGGATAACGGACAAACCAATGCCTATACTGATCCCAACACAGGTAATTTTACATTCTACGTTACAAGGATGTTCTCTAACTACTATCTTGGCATCGATAATCTTCCTCAGAACTACGGTTATGACCGGAATATTCCACAAGTTCAACCGGGCGATAAAAATGTCATCATAAATGTTGCAACTATTGCTTGGCTGCCCCAAACAAGTAATACATCTAATTCGTTAAAGTCAGTATCGTTTGTGAACACCTCAACCGGCTGGGTTGGCGGTTCAAACGGAACAATGTTGAAAACAACAAACGCCGGTGTAACCTGGTCAAATCAAACAACGCTTACATCACACAATATAAACGGAATCTATTTCTTCAGTACTTCAACGGGTTGGCTCGTTGGTGATGGCGGCATTATTAAAAAAACCACCGATGGCGGAGATAACTGGACGTCACAGAACTCGACAACAGCAGCTAATCTCCAAGCGGTTCAATTTTTCGATGAAAATATTGGATGGACTATAGGAGGCACTTCAGGACAAGGAGTAATCCTGAAGACAACAAATGGGGGCACAACATGGTCATCATACGCTGGGATTAATCAATCTCTTTATAGCTTATCTATGGTTGATGCAAACACAGGTTGGGTAGTTGGTTCCGGAGAAATCTTAAAAACAATAGATGGTGGCGCAACCTGGAATTCTCAATTTACTACATCTAATACATTGTACTCAGTACTTTTTGCCGATGCATATATTGGAGGGGCAGTGGGGGGATATGGTTATACTTATTCAACGACGGATGGAGGCACCAATTGGACACCAAAACCGAACTATATAGGCAACTTTCGTTGTCTGTGTGGGATAAACTCTTTAACAATATGGGTTGTTGGCGAAAATTCAAATATTTATAAATCAACAGACGGTGGATTAACCTGGGCAAAGCAACTAACGAACAATAATTACAGTAATACCAATTTTTACGATGCCCAGTTTGTGGATGCAAATAACGGCTGGGTAGTAGGAGACAACGGCACGATTCTCCGGACCACATGCGGCGGTGTTGTAACTTCAGTATGGGAGAATCGGTCAGATGAAATACCACGCAGCTTCTTGCTATCTCAAAATTATCCAAATCCTTTTAATCCTTCAACCATCATTTCATTCAGTCTTCCAACACAGTCTTTTACATCGCTGAAAGTATTTGATTTGCTTGGAAGAGAGGTGACAACAATTGTCTCTGAAGAAATGGCGGCGGGAAGTTACATGCGGACATGGAATGCAGAAGGTTTGCCGAGTGGTATATATTTTTATCGATTACAAGCTGATAATTTTTCAGAAACTAAAAAACTAATGGTTATAAAATAGTATAAAAGCGCACCTAAACAGCACATCAAGTTGACTGCGTAATCGCACGTGGCATTTGAGAGGTTCATAAGTTAGGTGCTCCGTTTAAGTGTTCTTGTTCAATGTAGTTCTAATATGAAAAATATTCTAAATAAAAACCTAATTAACAAAATGGGCATTGCATCTTTGGGCAGCAGCTTATGTGCAACGTCGTTATATGGCGAGGAAAATATGGACATTAAAAAATTCTTGTTCAGTTTACTTTTGCTTCCATTTGTATTTTCAATAGAAGCTTATTGCCAAAATTTTAAAGTATCTACTTTGATTGATATACCTGGTGATAATTTGGAGTTTGATGTTCTTTCTCAAGACTTTAATAATCTAAACGGCGAAACTTTTATTTGTTGGATAAATAAAATTGATTCACTGTACACTGTGTACTTAAAACAATTAGCACCAACCGTGAGTGATAATATAATTGTCTCCTCAGATTTACTAATCAAGTCAAATCCTCAAATTGCAATTAATAGATATGACCAAGGTATTAAAATAGTCTGGCAAAGCTATAAAGATAATTTTTGGCAAGTGTTTTTAAAAAACTTCATTGGAAATCAATTAAGTGATTCAACAGTAATCTTAGATTCACTGAATACTAATCCTCAAATCTCATTGAATATTCATAGATTGGCTTGGATTAATAACGGGAATCTATTTATTAAAGAATTCTATCCTATTCTATCTTCTAACATATTGTTTGACTCTCTTAGTTGTTCCTCCCCAGATTTAGTTATGGATGATAGTTTTCAAGAAACCGAAGTGCTATATGAAAAGAACTTTACTGATTCCGTTAAAATCTGTTTGACGACTTATCAACATAATGAAAACAATCCTCCAGTATTTAATACGATATTCTTATCTAATGGAGTATTAAGTATAAACCCCAGATTTGGTCTGGATAGGGAAATTGCATTTCAAACAAAAAATGATACTATATGGAAAGCAGAATATTCTGAGTATGAGTGGTGGCAGACCAAAATAACACAAAACACAGAATGCAACTACTTCAATCCTATACTTTTCTCCTATCCAATACCAACCTCTGCGCCAAATAATTATACACCATTCTTCTTAGCATTTGACACTGATTCTATAATAGGCAATAAAGAAATTTTTATTAAAGCATACACTTATGATGGTTTGTACGACAGTCTATTAAATATTTCCCAAAGTGGGGGAAATGACTTTAAGCCAAAAGCAACTTATATATCAGATTCGGATAGTGTGATGGTCGCAATAATATGGTTGCATAATGAAAACAATAAAACCGATATTTGGATTGCAAAAGAAAAATTTAATCCAGTCCCGGGAGATGTTGATGATGAGTATTATAAAGGTTATTCTTTTTCACTTTCTCAAAATTATCCAAATCCATTTAACCCGTCAACGACAATTGAATATGCAATTAAAAAATCCGACAATGTAAAAATAATTATTTATGACTTTTTGGGTAGAGAGGTAAAAACAATTGTTAATGGGTACAAGAATGTGGGGAATTATAAAGAAATATTTAACGCCAGTAATTTATCATCTGGGATTTATTATTATCAGATAAATAGCAGAAACAATACTCAAACTAAAACTATGGTATTTCTAAAATAAAAAGCGCCATATAACAAGCGCCTCAACGCCGACCGCCATTTTAGTTTGGCGGATTTGAGATTTTTGAAATTGTGTTTTAGTTATAGTTTGTTGTTCAAAGTGTTCGTTCTAATTAATTAACTTGCCTTCGGTGCGTGTGAAAACAATTTACGCACCTACGGCTTAATCATCGGTATTTGTGCTTTACTCGGCTTCCTTGTTATGGGGCGCCGCTTATCGGCAACGTCGTTAGGCTTCATAAAAAAATAATAGGAGTATTGTTTAATGGAAAACCAAAATGAGTCTGTAAACAATTCAGTAAAATCGCAAGAAGAAGGTAGAGGAACTCTAATTCTAGTGTTTGGTATTTTGAGTTTATTCTTTATTGGACCATTTCTTGGAATACCAGCTTGGATAATGGGACATAAGGACAGTAAAAAAATTAAACTAGGTAGTATATCAAGTTCAGCGAAAACACCAACGCAAATTGGAATGATATTAGGCATAGTTGGAACTTTTGTTAGTTTATTCCTTTGGATAGTTTTTATCTCTGGAGTTTTTATTGGTTTATCGACATTTAACGAAGCTGCAAAAAAAGCAAATAGAGATGGATTGATTGCTGATGCAACAAGCATTTCCTCAATTTCACAAGTTTATTATCGCACAAGTAAAGAAGATAATCGTGGGAGTAATTCATTTATTGGTTTTGAAATACCCGAACGATTGAAGAAAACTAGCAATGGTACATTTTCAATAGAAGATGTTACTGACACATCGATTTCAATAATAGGTATTGGTAAAGAAGTTGGTAACGATAGTAAAAAACAAGTAAGTGTTAGAATTATAGTAAAACCTGAATCAATAGAGCCAAATATTATTAACTCACCTTACGCAAAGAGAAAGAAAGGTATTAAATTTCTGGTGACAAAAATCAGAGGTATGCGATGAAAAAAGAACTCTTAGAACTGTACACAGATTATTTAATGAGTTCATTTTCTTATACGACAGCCACGG
>JAPLFH010000018.1 GCA_026390815.1 Ignavibacteriales bacterium
TGAAACAATATATCAGTTAGATTTTATTTTACCGGAATCAAAGCAAAAACTATCTATAAAAATAAACTTAACGGAAGAACAAAAACTACTATATCTGATTTGTAATTAACTCTCAGGGTGTCCCAATGCGGAAAACAGGAAGAATCTCTGTACTAATAATCGAACTAATTCTAAAACAAACACGCAAGGCAGGCCTATCTGCCGACAAAGGCAGGCCTGTCTGCCCTGCCTACCGCACATAGGCGTCAACTTAAGGTAAAATATTTAGTTTATGATGAAAATAGCCCCGACTTTTCAAGTCGGGGAAAGAATATTCTCCAAGAATTTAGGGCTTTAGCCCAACATTAGGATTGTATTGGACTAAAGTCCAGGATTTTTTGAGGATTCCGATACTCCGGCATAAATGCCGGAGCTATTCAAGTACAAAATTTCCTTAGGTTGACGCCTATGTGCCTGCGGTAGGCAGGGCAGACAGGGTTGCGAACGAAGAATCTAACACCCCGATAAGAGTAAGTCCCATCATTAGTATAGAGATTCTTCACTCCATTCAGAATGCAAATTTTGTGTAAGGTGATTTGGTAATTTATTTTGAATGGTGTTTGATTAGAAACCATAATGAATTTTACGAACTGTAAATCATTAAAAGGAGAATGATAAAGTCCTACATTTTCTTGCCAATTTGTTAATATTTCGTTGCTTTTATAAGATTAAATTTATAACTTCGTACAAAGTAAATTCGCATTAACCGATGTATAATCCCCAGATTAATTGTTTAAGTTTTTTTTCTTTGTTGATTCAACCTTATCACTTTAAATTATGGGAAGAACTGTGAATTATAAATAAGAGGAACAATGAAAAAAAAACCAATTCCTAAACGATCTCCGATCATTAAAAAGAATGTTACTCATGAAATATCGTACATAGATAATTCTTTTTATGTAGTTGGCATTGGAGCATCTGCAGGTGGTTTAGATGCACTTGAAAGATTTTTTGGAAGTATGACTGAGAATTCTGGTATGGCTTTTATCGTCGTATCGCATTTAGATCCCAATCATATAAGCATTATGCCGGAGCTAATTCAAAAATCTACCAAGATGAAGTTATTTCAAGCTGAAGACGGAATGGAAGTTAAACCTAACCATGTATATGTTACACCGGCTAATCGGGATTTAGCAATACTCCACGGAACAATCCAATTAATTGAACCACTTGAGGCGCATGGGTTCAGGCTTCCAATTGATTTTTTCTTCAAATCCCTTTCAGCAGATTTAGGTGAAAAAGCTATTTGTATTATTCTTTCTGGAATGGCTTCTGATGGCACAACAGGATTGAAAGCAGTAAAAAGTGAATTAGGAATGGTGATGGTACAGGATCCTAAATCAGCAAAATTTGATGGGATGCCAACCAGTGCAATTAAAACCGGATTAGTAGATTACATTCTTCCACCCGAAGAAATGCCTGAACAATTATTAAAATATACTTCCCAAAAAGTTAAAGGTGTTTTATTAGATAAAGCAATTACGGATGGTAAAATCCCTGATTCAATTCAAAAAATATTCATACTTCTCAGAACCCATACTGGTCACGATTTTTCCCATTATAAACAGAACACAATCTTTCGGCGAGTTGAACGAAGAATGAATATTTCTCAGTTGGATGGTCTTCCAGATTATATTCGTTTGCTTCAGGAAAATCCTTCTGAAATAGAAAACTTGTTTAAGGAATTTTTAATTGGTGTAACAAATTTTTTCAGAGATCCCGAATCATTCGAGAAATTGAAAAAGATATTATTAGAGTTAGTAAAAAGTAAACCGGAACACGGTCAAATAAGAATTTGGGTGCCAGGTTGTTCTACCGGTGAAGAAGCATACTCGGTTGCAATTTTATTAAAAGAATGCATGAATGAAGCAAAGAAAAATTTTAGCGTGCAAATATTTGCCACAGATATTGATAGTAACGCAATTGAAAAAGCGCGTATAGGTTCATTTACAGGAATTGAATCCGATGTTGGCAAAGAACGTTTGAACCATTTCTTTACTTCCGAAGGAAATCTTTTTCATATTCGAAAAGAAATTAGAGAAATGTTAGTCTTTGCACCTCAAAGCATTATTAAAGATCCTCCATTTACCAAACTGGACCTAATCACCTGCCGAAATCTTTTAATTTATTTTAATACCGAATTACAGAAAAAAATTGTTCCTTTGTTTCATTATAGTCTTTTACCTAAGGGAGTACTTTTTCTTGGTTCATCGGAAACAATTGGCGAGTTTGTTGATTTGTTTTCAATGTTAGATAGTAAATGGAAAATTTACAAAAGAAGGGATTCAATTTTTTCGGTGCAACCTTTTATAGAATTCCCGGTACAACGGTCAATTGGAAAAACTAATGAAACTATTATGATAAAAAATGAAGTAAAAAATATTACCCAATTAGCAGAAAAAGTAATCCTGCAAAGTTACTCTCCAGATTGTGTAATCATAACCGGAAATGGAGATATAGTTTATATCCATGGCAGAACAGGTAAATACTTAGAGCTAATTCATGGCGAAGCGAAAATGAACATCTTTGAAATGGCACGCCCGGGATTAAAGCAAGAACTTCCAACTTTAATTAGAAGAGTTTTATTAAGTAAGAAATCTGTAACCGCCGAAGGAGTAAGAATAAAATCTAATGGTAATAGCCAATTGGTAAATCTTATTATTAAACCAATCAAAGAACCGGCAGCAATGATCGGTTCCTTATTGATAATATTTGAAGAAATAATACCACAAAAAAAAGTATCGCCTTCAAAAAAAATCCATTATGAACAGAAAGCAGAAAAAAATATTAAAGAACTTGAACACGAATTAAAAGCTGCTAAAGAAAATTTAAGGGCAACCATTGAAGAATTAGAAACTTCAAATGAAGAACTTAAATCTACCAATGAAGAAATGCAATCTACCAATGAGGAAATGCAAAGTTCAAATGAAGAATTGGAAACTTCTAAAGAAGAATTACAATCATTAAATGAAGAATTGATTACAGTAAACACCGAGATGCAAAATAAGAATGATGCTTTATCAATTATAAATAATGATATGAAAAACCTGTTGGATAGCATTGATATACCAACCATCTTTTTAGACAATAATCTGCTTATTAAAAGATTTACATTTCATGCAACAAAGGTTGTTAACCTTATTTCTTCGGATATTGGAAGACCAATAAATCATATAGCTACAAATCTTAGGTATGAAAAATTTATTGAGGATGCAAAGGAAGTTTTAAGAACCTTGGTTTTTAAAGAAATTGAGTTACAAACAAATGATGGTACCTGGTATCAAATGAGAATTTTACCGTACCGGACTTTAAGCAACATAATTGATGGTGTTGTTATTACGTTTTCAAATATCAACAAAATAAAAATTGCTTCTAGTGAGATAACTAAGTTAAACCAGGAAATCCAAATTGCGCGGGATTTTTCAAACAATATTGTTGAGACGCTTAGGGATTCACTTCTTATTCTTGATGATAAATTAAAAGTACTTTCTGCTAACAGGGCTTTTTATAAAGTGTTTGATACCATTAGCGAAAAAACTGTTGGTAAATTTATTTATGAACTTGAAGATAATAATTGGGATATACCAAAACTGAGGAAATTGCTTCAGGAAATAATTCCTAAAGCCACGTTTTTTGAAGACTTTGAAGTTGAATACAATTTTAAAAAAGGTGGTAGAAAAAAACTATTATTAAATGCCCGCGAGGTATTTCAGGGAGATAAAGAATCTAAACTCATCCTGCTTGCAATCCAGAGCCAGGACATAAAAGAGAAAGGTGGCAAAAAATGAAACGTTCCAAAAAACAACCAGAATTAACTAATATTGAACAAGTGATAAATAAAATTGAACTAAAAAACAAAAAAACGGCGGTTGAAAATATTGAAGACGTTCAAAAACTTGTGCATTTAGTTTACGTTCATCAAATTGAATTGGAACACCAAAACCAGGAACTTAGAATTACGCAGGAAGAACTGGAAGTATCCAGGCATAAATATGTAAACCTTTTTGATTTTTCACCAATACCTTACTTTACTTTGAACATTGATGGAATAATTAAGGAAGTAAATTTAAGCGCCGGTAAAATGTTTGGCGTTGAAAGAAAAAAATTAGTTGGTAATCGTTTTATTTCTTACGTCCAGTTAAATGAACGGGATATTTTTAATTCCTTTATTAAAACTGTTTTTAATTCACCAGAAAAACACTCCAGTCAAATAAAATTGGTAAACAAAGGAAAACAAATATTGCATGTTTTAATGGAAGGATTAAAGTTTGATGAATCTTCGGAAACAGATCAAAAATGCCAGGTTGCTATAATAGATTTGACTGAATACAAAAAGATTGAAGATTCGTTAAATAAAACCAACGAAGAACTTAAAACAATTAATGATACCAAAGATAAATTCTTCTCAATCATTGCACACGATTTAAGGAGCCCTTTACAATCTTTGCTGAGTTCTTCCGAATTGTTAGCAAAAGAAATTGAAAGCTTATCTGGAGAAGAAATACAATTTTTTAGCAAAGGATTAAATGAAAATTTGAATAACCTTTATACACTTCTGGAAAATTTACTCAATTGGTCAATGATGCAAAGAGATAAGATAGAGTATAACCCGGTAAATCTTAACCTCAATGGAATAGTAAATAATGTAATTGGAATTTCAAATCCGACCGCTTTGAAGAAAAATATTTTTATATCTAACAGTGTTGAACCCGGAATATTTGTTTATGCGGATTCTAATATGCTTCGCTCAGTAGTTCAGAACCTTATTACAAATGCAGTTAAATTTACCCGGGCTTTAGGAAGAATAATTATTACATCTGTTAAGAATGGCGATTTTATAGAAGTTTCTATCCAGGACAACGGAATAGGAATCGAATCGGAAAAAATTGCTAAACTCTTCAACTTTAACACACTAAATACATCTAGCGGCACAGCCAGTGAGAGCGGAACCGGACTTGGTTTATTACTTAGTAAAGAATTTATTGAAAGAAACGGTGGTAAAATTTGGGTGGAAAGTGAATTGGGAAAAGGATCAAAGTTTAATTTCACTTTACGCAAAGCAATTTCATGATAAATTATCAAGTTGTACTACATAAAATTTATTTTTCATTAATCCAGAATTCAATTGGATTGTAATATGATTATAGGATTGCTAAAGTCAATACCAAATTTTGGTTTTCTTTTAGAACAATCGGAAGCAATATGAAAAAAATTAAGATATTGCTTATTGAAGATAATAAGCTTTTGCGCGATGGAATAACATCAGTGCTAAAAAAACAACCAGATATGAAAGTTGTTGCCACAGATGGTATTGCTGAAAATATTTTGGAGATAATAGGCAAACTAAAATTAAACATTGTGCTTCTCGATCTTGGTTTACGAAGTAATAATAGTTTGCAAGTTGTAAAATTAATTAAAAAGCATTTTCAGGAAACCAAAATAATAGGGATGGATCTTATACCACTTCAATCAGATGTTTTTGACTTTGTACAAGCAGGAGTTTCAGGATTTATACTTAAAGATGCAAATGTTAATGAATTTTTAAAAACTATCCGATCAGTTTATCAGGATGCACAGGTTTTACCACCAAACTTAACCGGTTCACTTTTTAGTCAGATAGTAAAACATGCAATTAATGAATTCAAACCTTCCATAATTGCGGAAGCGGTTAGCATGACAAAACGCGAGCGGCAAGTGATCGAATTGGTTGCGGATGGTTTTGCCAATAAAGAGATTGCACAAAAACTTCATCTCTCTACCTTCACTGTAAAAAGTCATGTTCATAACATACTGGAAAAATTGTCGCTTCATACACGTGTGCAGGTTGCAAAATATGCTCATATTAATGAAACATATAAAACTGCAATTGATTCAACTTCATTAATAAGCGAGTAATTGCCAGCAGCATTCTGCCCAAATGATGTAGTTCTTTTTTCATCCCATTGCCTTATTGTGTACTTCAATTATTCTACGTATAATGTTCAAGAAGAATTTAATTATAATGATGCAATTAAAAATTATTTTATTCTTCATTAGATCTTAATCTTAAATTATAAGGGAAAAAATCATGAGCAAAGGTCAGAACACCAAAAAGGGTTCAAAGAAAGAACCTGCTAAAACTATGAAGGAAAAAAAGACTGCTAAAAGAGATAAGAAAAATGATAAGACGAGTCACGGGCTGCTGAATAAATAGTGTCCGGTAAGTCGTCAGTAATTTTTTTAAAATCATTTTTTAGTAATGTTTTTTTTTAGATTCTTCAACATAATCTTAAAAATAAACTGCACAAAAAAAATCAACTCCATTTCATCTTTGAAAAACCTGGTGTATTTGCAGGAAAGTAATCCTTGCGTATCTGCATAACCATTGCAAAACTGAAATAGCTGCCGCTTCTTTAGTAAGCACATAAATTTCTACGGATTTTATATCCAAAGGATGTAGTTCCTTTTTCATCCTTTTGGGTGATTGTTGTACTTTTAATTTTTTGTAATATTTGACGAAATAAAAAATTAATACTTTATAGTTTTGATTAAGAAATACAATCAAGCGACAGAGAATTCTGGAGACTTATTTGGATAGGCAAAAATATGAGCAATATCCTTTTAGTTGATGAACAAATATTTGCAAGTAAAATTTTGTTAATACAGATATTAATAAGGTCACCATACGAAAGAAATTGTAATTGTCATTATGAGGGAACGAAATATCTCAAACCAGTTGGAAATTGAGGTGTGTGGATTCTTCATTCCGTACAGAATGACAATTTTGTGAAAAATAATTTAATAAGCATAGAAAATAAAATAAGTAAGAACGATAACAATTCTGGAGATAACTATTATGAAAAAAAATATTTTGAAATTTCAACGAAAGATCCTTCCTAAATCGCCTACCAGCATTCAAGGGCTGGACGAAATAACCGGTGGTGGATTACCAAAAGGAAGACCTACGCTTGTGTGCGGAGGTGCGGGTTGTGGAAAAACTCTCTTTGCGATGGAGTTTCTTGTGCGTGGTGCTACTATTTACAATGAACCTGGTGTATTTATTTCATTTGAGGAAACTGAAAAAGAACTAACAGCAAACGTTGCTTCGTTAGGTTTCGATTTGGAAAGCCTTGTTGCGCAAAAAAAGATTTGGCTTGAACACATTCATATTGAGCGGGGTGAAATTGAACAGAGTGGGGAATATGACTTGAAAGGTTTGTTTGTTCGTATCCACAATGCTATTGAAAGTATTAGTGCAAAGCGTGTTGTGCTGGATACTATTGAATCTCTCTTTTCAGCATTACCCAACGCAACTGTTGTACGCACAGAGCTTAGGAGGTTGTTCGGCTGGCTAAAAAAGAAAGGTGTTACAACAATAGTAACTGGAGAGCGTGGCAATGGTACATTAACACGCCAGGGTTTGGAAGAGTACGTTTCTGACTGTGTTATACTTCTTGACCATCGGGTAAACGATCAATCCTCAATAAGGAGATTGCGAATTGTTAAATATCGCGGCTCAACACACGGTACTAACGAATATCCTTTTTTAATTGATGAAGATGGTTTTTCTGTTCTACCTGTTACTTCGCTGGGATTAAATCACACTACATCCATCGAAAGAATTTCCACAGGAATTCCGCGTCTTGATACTATGCTATCTGGCAAAGGGTTCTTCCGCGGCAGCACGGTGCTTGTTTCTGGTACCGCAGGTACCGGCAAGACAAGCGTTGCAGCGCAATTTGTTGAAGCAGCATGCAAGCGCGGTGAGCGCGTTCTTTATTTCGCTTTTGAAGAATCACCACGCCAGTTTATGCGCAATATGTCTTCTATCGGAATAAATTTAGAACCCTTGGTAAAAAAAGGATTGCTCCATTTTCATGCAACTCGCCCAACACTTTTTGGATTGGAACATCATCTAACAACAACTATAAAATTGATTAATAAAGTTGAACCGCAAATAGTTGTATTGGACCCCATTGATGCTTTTGTAATGGGAGGGAACCAGGCTGAAGTAAAAATAATGCTTTTACGACTCGTAGATTTTTTAAAGATGAAAAATATCACTGCATTCTTTACGACCCTTACTAATTCTAGTGATGACCAGGAGCTAACAGATATGTCAATATCTTCCTTAATAGATACTTGGTTACTTTTACGGGATATTGAAATTGGCGGTGAGCGTAACAGGGGATTGTATATTCTTAAATCACGCGGTATGGCACATTCCAATCAGATTCGTGAATTTATACTTACCGACCGTGGAATTGAATTACTTGATGTGTATGTTGGTCCTGAGGGCGTACTGACTGGTTCAGCTCGGTTATCGCAAGAAGCTAAAAACGATGAAGAACAATTCCTACGTCAACAAGAAATTGAACGTAAACAATTTGGATTAAAACTAAGACGTGCCGCAACAGATGCTCATATCGTAGTTCTGCAGTCTGAATTTAAAGCTGAAGAATCAGAAACAATCAAAATTATTGAAATGGAAAAAGCTAAAACCGAAAGATTCGTGAAAGATCAGAAAAAAATGGCTGAGAGTAGAAAAGCAGATACATCCACAAAAAAATAATTATTGCCAAAAGGAAAGGTTATAAATTTTTTATAAAGCTGTTTGGATTCTAACTTAATGTTGTAATTATGATAATTATTGGGTTATTACAAAATTTATCGATTTTAGTTGCACTCAGTGTACTTTCAGGATTCATTGATCTAAAATTTAAAAGGACAAAACTTAAGGGGAAAATATTCCAAGGATTGCTTTTTGGTACAACTGCAATAATTGGAATGCTTTCTTCTTTTGTTTTAAGTGAAGGAATTATTTTTGATGGAAGATCAATTGTAATTAGTTTGTGCACTTTATTTTTTGGACCAATCTCAGGCACAATAGCAGCAGTTTTATCGGTAACATACAGGCTGTACATTGGAGGGAGCGGCACTTTAATGGGTGCACTTGTAATTCTATCATCTTTTCTTATCGGACTATTATTCTTTTACTGGAAAAATAAATCATTCGAAAATAAAATCACTAAATCCCAACTGTACGTTCTTGGGCTTTTAGTGCACATCATTATGCTGTTGTTAATTTTTGTCTTACCCTTCAAAGATATTATTGTAGTCTTTAAAGCAATTTCTCTAACGGTAATAGTAGTCTATCCTTTTTTTACAGTTCTAATTGGAAAAATTCTACTTGATCACTATGAGAACCAAATCTTTGTTAAAAAATTAAAAGAAAGTGAAATAAAGTTCAGACGATTTTTTGAAGCAACAAATGATGGTATTATAATAATTAGTGCGGAATCCGGTAAGGTAATGGACGTTAATCCATTTCTTGCTGATTTAGCCGGGTATGCAAAAGAAGAATTGATTGGCAAATACCTGTGGGAAATTGGTTTTACGAATAATAAAATTTCCAACAAAGAAATTTTATTAGAGTTACAAGAAAATGAAAATATGCGCTATACAGATCTTAAGCTTAAAAAGAAAGATGGTTCATTAGTGAATATTGAATTTATTGCGAATGGTTATACAGTAGATAATGCCAAAGTTATACAGTGTAATATCCATGATATAACTATCAGGAAAATTGCAGAAGAAGCTCTGCTCGAAAGTGAAGAGAAATTTCGTTCATTAGTTACACAAAGCCCCGATGGGATATTTATTGTTGACTTAGAAGGCAAATTTCTTTCTGTAAACAAAGTAATGTGTGAAATGCTTAAATACAGTGAAGATGAATTTAATTCAATGAAAATCTGGAATATTATACCTAAAGAATTTTTCGATCAACATAAAAAAAGATTTGAAAAGATATTGTTAGGAGAGAGTCAAAATGATGCTATCGAATACGTGGCAGTTGGAAAAGATGGGAAAAAATTCTGGATTGAAGTGCGCTCTGCACCTTATTTAAAAGAAAATAAGGTTTCTGGCTTTCTTGGGATTGCGCGAAATGTTACCGAACGCAAACAATCCGAAAAAGAAATAAAAATGTTAGCACATTCTATTAAAAGTATAAGCGAATGCATTTCTATTACAGATGAAAAAAATAAAATTATTTTCGTTAATGAGGCTTTTCTTAAAACATACGATTATACTGAGAAAGAATTAATTGGGGAAAATATAAGTATTGTTCGCCCACGGGATACAAAGATTGAAATTCCTGCTGACATTTTGTCCGGAACTTTGAAAGGCGGTTGGAGAGGGGAAGTTGTTAACCGAAGGAAAGATGGAACTGAGTTTCCGGTTCACTTATCTACATCTGTAATTAAAGATGATAACGATAAACCAATAGCTCTAATAGGTGTTGCTACCGATATTACAAATACAAAAAAAACCATGGTGGAATTAATCCAGGCAAAAGAAAAAGCGGAGGAAATGAATAGAATAAAATCTAACTTCCTGGCTAATATGAGTCATGAGCTCCGTACTCCAATGGTTGGCATACTTGGGTTTACAGATATATTGAATGACGAACTTGTAGATCCCGAACATCGATTAATGGTTCAAACTATTCGTACAAACAGCGTAAGATTGATGCGAACATTAAATCTTTTATTAGATCTTTCCCGAATAGAATCAAATCGGGAAGAAATCAAATTTGAAAATGTAAATGTTTCAACATACGTTCAAATAATAATTGATAGTTTTGATTCTGTTGCCAAAAATAAAAACTTAAAACTAATTGCCGAAATAAAGAATATGAATGTAATCGCCCAATTAGATGAAAGAATTTTTGATCAAGTACTTAACAATCTTGTAAATAATGCTCTTAAATTTACTGAACATGGCAGTGTTACAATTCAAGTGGATATAGAAACTATTAATGGAAAGCTTTGTGCGGTAGTTAAAGTAATAGATACCGGAATTGGTATAGCCAAAGAAAATCTTGAAATAATATTTAAAGAGTTCCGACAGGTAAGTGAAGGATTCAGCCGTTCTTATGAAGGTACCGGGCTTGGGCTTACTATTACAAAAAGATCTGTTGAAATAATGAATGGTACCATAACTGTAGAAAGTACTGAAGGAGTTGGATCTACTTTTATAATTAGTTTTCCAGCTCTGGAAATGAATGATAATTTATCCGAAACTTTCAACGTAAAAGAAGTAGCTATTGCAGAAAACAATATTGAAAATTTTTTTGGTAAAATTTTAATTGTAGAAAATGATAAAATCTGTCTTGAATTTTTTCAACACACGCTTAAAAGTTTCATCTCAATTGACATTGCGGTAGATGGAACCAGTGCAATTAATCTGGCTGTTCAAAATAATTACTCTCTTATTTTTATGGAGATAAATCTGGGAATTGGAATAAATGGAATTAAGACAACAGCCGAAATAAGAAAGTTACCTGGTTATGAAAAAACACCTATTATTGCGTTAACTGGTTATGCAATGTACGGAGATAAGGAACACTTTTTATTGCAGGGCTTCACACGTTATCTTTCCAAACCATACACCAGGAAAGAAATATTAAACCTTATTAGTGAAGTATTAGCAAACAAATAAACAATGCCGTCTCCCGGTTACTTATGACAATTACAACCAATTATTCATGCTAAAAGATCAACTGTGTCAAAGATCTCTAGTTAGTTTTTAATAAATATGCTGATGCATCAAATAAAATTGAATTCGATCTGAGGGCGTTTATGATTAAGAAGTATTCCTTTTTCCTAAAGGACTTTTAATAGAGAGAATCGCTGAATATTGAAAAAAACAAAAAAAGTAATGAATTGTTACAGCATTCCTAAAACATTCAACTTCAATTATACTTATTGAAATATTTTTATTATTTTTGCTTTGGCTGTGGTTAATTATTACTAATCTGTTTTCTATTTTTATTTAACGTTTATGGAACTATATTGAAAAAAATCCAGATTTTACTTATCGAAGATAATCGCCTTCTACGCGAAGGTATTGCAGCAATGCTCAGAAAACAATCTGACATGCAAGTTGTTGCCAAAGTTGGTAATGGTGAAAACTTATTGCTGATGACTGCCAAACTCAAACCAAATATAATACTCCTTGATCTCGGTTTACGAAGTCAAAACAGTTTAAATATTGTAAAATTAATTAAGAAAGATTTTAATGAAACCAAAATAATAGTGATGGATCTTATTCCTTTACAAGCAGATGTTTTTGAATTTGTACAAGCTGGAGTTTCAGGATTTATTCTTAAGGATGCAAACACGGCTGAATTTTTTAAAACTATTCGATCAGTTTATCAGGGCGCCCAGGTATTACCACCTCATTTAACTGGATCACTTTTCAGTCAGATAGTTGAACACGCAATAATTGAATCTAAACCATCTTTAATTAAAGAATCGTTTCGAATGACAAAACGTGAACGCCAGGTGATCGAACTGATTTCAGATGGTTTTACTAACAAAGAGATCGCACATAAACTTCATTTATCAACTTACACGGTAAAAAGCCACGTTCATAATATTCTTGAAAAATTATCGCTTCATACACGTGTCCAGGTTGCAAATTATGCTCATTTTTCTGATTCATATAAAACTGCAATTGATACCACTTCTTTAATCACCGAATAAATTCCTATAATCTTTCACTCAAAAGGTGTAGTTCCTTTTTCATCCTTTGGACTGATTGATTTACTATATTTCTAAACATAGCTTAGTATAGTATTAATCACTAAAATTAAAACAGGAAGGATACTTACTATGTTATATACCATTGCTGTCATCTTAATAATATTGTGGCTACTCGGTTTCCTAACTTCATACACTATGGGTGGTGTTATCCACATTCTGCTGGTAATTGCAATTATTATGGTCTTAGTTAGAATTATAAGCGGGCGCCGCGCGCTCTAAATGTATGTTTAATACCAGAATATTTTTAACATGCGCTAATCAAAATTTAAAATGACTTTTTAAATTAACAGATGAAACACTTTAAAAAAGAAACCCAATATTCTTAATTATGATTTTGCTTGGATCTCTTTTGGATGCACCTTAAGTGTGAGCAATTGGATTACTGCAATTAAGAATAAAGAAAATAACTCTTGAATTGACTCTATGAAATAGCTACATAAAATATTGTTAAAATTATGTCTTGATTGGTTTGAAATATTTTTATCAAAAATAAAAACGATTCAATTGAAGTAAATTTTATATTGTTTAATGTTCAGTGTTTTAATAAACCGTCCAAAAATAAAAGGAAAACTTAAATGTCTAATTTGGTAATTTATTTAATAGGAACTGCTTTAGTAGCTGGTGGATTAGCTTGGGCTGCAAATAAACTTGGTGCTCCACCAATTTGGATTATAATTGGTATTATTATCACAATTGGTTTAGGAATTATGGCAGCTGTTTCAAAAACTCGTCAGAAAGAAAAATCAGATACTAATAATTGACAAATGAATTCGGAAGTTTGGTGCATAGTTCACATTTTTCATAACGCACTTCAGTATTCATTTTTTTGCGACGAAGGAGAAAATGGAAAAGATTTTATTTACACGGAAAAATTTATCAAATAACATTTCATTCAAAAAAATAAATGTTCTTTAGGTTATGAGAGCTTTGTAAAAGAATATTCAAATATATATTCAGGTTGTATTTCTTTTCACTTCTCACCCAAAAGGTTTAGTTCCTTTTTCATCCCTTCGCTCGATTGATGCGCTCTAATTATGTGCATATATTTCAAACAAAAATGATGTGAATCATCTACACGAATTGAATTAATGAAAAGCATTTTAAATAAAATAGGAAAAATTATGAATCAACTAATTAAAACTTTTATACTGGTGATTTCATTAAGTATAGTGCTTGCAATATTTCCAAAACAAATATTAGCACAGCATAATTATCAGGTGTTTTATAATGATTTAAGCCCCTATGGTCAGTGGATTGAAAACCCTGATTATGGATATGTATGGATCCCAGCAGTAGGTCCAGACTTTTCACCATATTCATCAAATGGTTACTGGGTAATGACTGATTATGGTTGGACGTGGGTATCAGACTATGATTGGGGATGGGCAACTTTTCATTATGGGCGTTGGGATTATAATGATTACTATGGTTGGTATTGGGTTCCAGACAATGAATGGGGTCCTTCTTGGGTTACATGGCGAAGATCAGAAGGTTATTATGGATGGACACCGATGAGACCGGGTATTTCTATAAGCATTTCTTTTGGTGGTAATTATGAAGTACCTAATGATCGATGGATATTTGTAAGAGACAGGGATATTGAAAGACATGACATTAGTCGAAATTATATAGACCGGAGCAACAATATAACAATCATCAATAATTCAACTGTAATTAATAAAACTTACTATGATAATAAAAGGCAAACAACGTACGTCTCTGGACCAGACAGAATGGATGTTCAAAAAATTATTGGTAGAACAATCAAACCAATACAAGTTCAAGAAAGAAATAAACCGGGACAGAATTTAAACAACGACCGATTACAAATATATAGACCTCAAGTACAGAAAAATAAACCCGGGCAGAAAATAGTCCCATCGGAAATAACAAATATAAAAGATGTAAAACGGATATCGGAAAGAGAAACCAAAAAACAACCACGGGATTTACAACAAGTGGAAAGCAAAACGGTAAAAGAACAACAACCCGTAGTAAATCCGGTAAATAAAATAAATAAGAAAGAGATTCCTTCTCAGAAGCGTAATGTAAATTCACCAAAGAATAATGTGAATAAAGAACAACAACCTGTCGTTAATCCGACTAATAGAATCAATACAAAAGAGATACCTTCTCAGAAGCGAAATATAAATCCACCCAAGAACAATGTGAACAAGGAACAACAACCTGTTGTTAATCCGACTAATAGAATCAATACAAAAGAAATTCCTTCTCAAAGGCGGAATACAACTCCACCAAATAATAGTATTAATAAAAATAATCCAACTCAACAACAAAAGCTGGATTCTCCAAGGAAAGAAAACAAGACTGTTAAACCATTACCACCTCAGAAAATAAATACACCAAAAAACAATAATGTTTCGGATAAACCGCAGAAAGAAAGAACCATAACTCCGCAAAAGAACAAGAGTGTGGATCAACCATCCAAATCAAATCCGAATGAAAATAAAAAGGAAAATAGGAAACCAAAATGATTACTAAGTGTTGAGATTGATGCATTTGATTAATAATGCATAAGTTGATTGCTCTTATTGTAGAACATTAAAAAAAATATTACTCACTCAATAGAAAGGCTAATTATATGTTATATACTATCGCTGTAGTTTTAATTGTATTGTGGTTACTTGGATTCTTCGCTTTCCCCGTCACGGGTAGTCTAATTCACTTTCTTTTGGTAATAGCAATCATAATTATCTTAGTTAATTTCATTCGCGGACGTCGCACGCTCTGATTATCATTAATAAAGAGGAAGTATTAAGGATAGGTAAAATAAATTTATGGGCACAAAGCAGAAAAGCAGAGTGCCTGTGAATTTTGAAAATCCATATTAGACATTTTATATCATTCATTAAAGATTATTGAAGACAAAGTTTACATTCTAAATTACTTAATAGGAAATATTAGTATGTTATTTAAACAACTCCGTACTCTTCGCTTGCCAGACCTGCTTACACTGCTTGGACTTTTGTGTGTTTCCTTTACAGTTTATTTTTCTTTCAAAGGATTTTTAATTATTGCATACGTTCTTATACTAATGCAATTCCTGTTAGATTATTTTGATGGAAAGTTAGCCAGAGCAATTGGTGGAGGAGCACTTGGTATTTACCTGGATAGTTTTACGGATTTTATGGCTGTTTCCTCTTCAGTTGTTTTCGGATGGTTTGTTGGGATAGATGGAATTGTAATGCTTATTGCAGGATTTTTAAATATTGGTGCAGCTTCTATAAGATTGGCATATTTTACGGCATATAAACAAAAGGGCTTCACTGGTATTCCAACAGTATTAGCAGCTTCAGCAGTTTCTACTATAGCTTTTCTTGGATATTTATTTGCGAAAGAATATCTCGCCTGGTTTGTGATTTTTTATTTTGTATCTGCAGTTGCGATGATTTCTGATTTAAAACTAAAAAAAATATGATCTTATAATTTTATAACAGAGTAAAGTAATTCTTTATGTAATACTTTATAGTTCGTATCAGAAAAGTTAGATGAATTTTCTATCCAAATTCTAATAAGAAAAAGAGAAATGATAAATACGCCACAAATTAAAAATATTTCGCAGGGTTGGAAAAATTCATTACTTCTAAAAGTTGTGAAGTATGTAAGCATTATTGTTGGTGCCGGTATACTCATTTGTATATTGACATTAATTTTCTTTACAGATCCTTTAATCAACAAATTCTTAAAAGACAAAATTACGAACACCTTTAAGGAAGCTTATCCGGCTTACACAATACAGCTTGGTTATATACATTACGATATCTGGAAGAATCGTTTAGGGTGTGATTCTTTAATACTTCTAAGTAGCGACTCTTCGTTTACATGCCGTGTTGCTTCATTCTCAGCAAGTGGAATCGGTTGGATTAAAATTCTACGGGAAGGAGGTTTTACTCCTAATAATCTTGTTAGGTCAGTAATAGATGCACAAAAAATTGTCCTTAATTTTAATAAATCGCAGAATGAACTTCGTGTTGATTTGCTTCATATATCGGTACCTGATTCTGAAATGGTAACGGATTCGATAAAGTATTCTTCTTTAATTGATGATGAACGATTCTTCGCCAAAAGTAAATTCAGGCAAACCAGGTTTCGTTTTGATGCTCCTCAAATTAAAATAATTGGTTTGGATTGCCTCTCATTGTTGCATGGAAATATTTATAAAGCAAGAAGCATTAATATAAATGATGCGTTTGCCGATATTTTTGTAAACATGGATAAGCTATATGACAATAGCTCACCTAATCCACAGATGCCAAACGAAGTTCTCTCATCAATGAATGAAATAATAAAAGTAGATAGTATAAAAGTTATAAATAGTAGTTTCAAATATCGCGAGCGGTTTGCTGTAAGAGCAAAGCCAGGAGTGATCTCATTTAATAAAGTCAATATTTCAATAAGTGGAATTGCTAATCACACAGTTTTTCCTGACACTACAATTATTATTGGAGAAGGACTTTTTATGAATTCTGGCACAATGAAACTGTTTATGGCAATTCCTTTAATGTCAAAAGATTTTTCTTTACGATATTCAGGTTCGGTAAGCCTGATGGATGTAACCAATTTAAATAAATTTATTGAAGCAGGTGAACACAGACGTATTAAATCCGGAATTATTCAGTCTGCAAAGTTTAATATCAAAGTTAAATCGGGACAAGCAACCGGTACTTTGCGTGTCGCTTACAAAGATCTATCCATCGCAGTTCTAAACAAAGATACTGGAAGTGAAAATGGAATTTTTGATCGGATCAGCTCTATCTTTGGCAAAATATTTATTATTCGTGGAACCAACTTGCCAGACGAAAAAGGTTTAATGAAGATTGGAAGTACAAATTACACAAGATACCCGCAAGATTATTTTCTCCAGGTTTTGTGGTTTGCACTTCGCAACGGCGTTGCAGATGTTGCGGGATTTCCCCCACCTCCAAGAAGATGAATTCCAGATAAATAATTAAAATATACATTCATTTTTTGTAGTGAATAACAGAATTTATTTTTTGCATAGAATTTAACACCAGGTAAGAATACATTTATCAACTCTAACATAAAGATGTAGTTCCTTTTTCATCCTTATGGACGATTGTTGCGAGCTTCATTCCTTATTACATTATCCATCAAAATTATATCCAATAAAGAGATTAGGGAAAGTAGTTTGATTATTATTTTTGCGTATATCTAATTGTTCATTCACTTAACTCGTCTTCTTTATCAATCCAAAGGAAAAAAATTAAATCTCAAAAAGAAATTTATTTAGGAAACAATAACCGATATGAAAACCAATTCAATTTATATAATTCCAATACTTGTTTTATTTGCTGTTTTTAGTTTCGCATCAAAAGCTAAAGAGAGAATCATCATAATTCCAAATTCATACTTTCCAGTTAATAATAGTATAACATTGGTTTATAAATCATCATTTGGTGAAAGTATTACAAAATACTATCAGGATGGAGATTTTACCATCTGTTCGAGTGAAGGCGACAAATTTAAGTATAGACAGACTTTACTAATAAAAGAAGAGGGTGTTTATACAAAAGAAACCTATCAGTATTTAAAAATATTTTTATTTATAAACAAAGAAGTAACATTCACGTATGGAAAACCTTTATTGCGATTTCCACTTCCTTTAACACCAGGAATGATGTGGCAATGGGAAGGAGATGAATATTCAGATGGTGGTAAGAATAATGTTAAAGTTACTGGAAAAGCATTTGATAAGGAATTTGTTAAAACAAAAGCCGGGCGCTTTGAAGCGATAAAATTAGAATCTGTTGTTGAAGGTTCATCTAATTCCAAAAATAGAGTAACCGAATGGTATGCAGAAGGTATAGGATTAATAAAAGCCAAAATAATAATTGAAGGTGGCGGACTAATGGGATTTTTAAGAGACATTCTAGGATATGGAACCATTGAATTTGAATTGCAAGAAATTAGGAAACAATAATTGAACAATCCTTTAGTACTTAGACTGATGCGAAGTAGACTCACCCAAAAGATGTAGTTCCTTTTTCATCCCTTTGTCCGATTTACACAATCACAACATCTACATAACTTTTTAATGGTAAATAACTAAAACTAATTTAATTAAAGGGATCAAATTATTTTATGCAAAATCCAACACTTTTACTGGATGTAGTTTATCCCTTTGTATCGTGTAGACTCGACTGTTTGGAGAATAGACCGGAAATAAATTTAATAGTATTGAGTTAAACCATAATTCAATAATTCAAAAAAATAATATAAAAGGAGTTATGAAATGAAAATTTTAACAAAAATAATTATTGTAAGTTTCTTTTTTACATTTTCAATTGTTCAAGTGTTTAGTACAATAAATGCACAAGAGACTAAATTCTGCTACCAGGCTTGGAGTACTGGTTCGATTGAGGGATTGAATTATAATTCTTCAACTCTCGGACGGCAACAGTTACCTCAAAATATTACCACGGATTTCAGGCAGTCTGTTGAAGAAAAAATTACTGAGACTCCTCCCGAAAAGAAAGTTTCCGTTGTTATGCCCGCTAACAATACTATAGCAACAAAAAGTATTAAAGGTTATTTCCCGATACATCCCTATGTGTTTTTTGATGAAGGAAATAAGGAAATTCCTCTAAGATATATTATGCTTTCAAAGGCTGCTGCACAGGATTTCAAAGAATCTGACCTTGGAAATTTTATTGTAGGCGATTTAACCGTAAAAGAAACTAATATCAATCAAGTAATGATAGCCTACTATGATGTTATAAATGTTTATGCCGATAGAATGAGAAAGAATCCGAATGAACTGCTTACATTACGAGGCTCTGACCCGGTAGAAAAAGATGGAGAAACTTATGCGAATAATGTAAAGAGTTATTTAGTAAATAATTTTGGGATTGATGCCAAAAGAATAAAAACTATAGTGGAACCACCGCGGAAACCGTCCGGAAGTATTTCTACAGATTCGACATTTATAGCTCTACTTGACGACGAAAACCGTAGAGTTGTCTTTATTTTTAGTAATCAGGACATGTTGAGACCGATATCTTATACTATCAGGGATGAATCTTTAATGGATAATGATATGGTTTTCTCCATAAGTAAGGATGTTAAGTTCAAAAGCTGGGATATTTCAATCACAGGTGAAAATAATACAATGAATTTTGGTCCCTTTAAAAATAATAAGCAAAGGATCAATCCGGCACCGCTTATGAGAGGACTTGCTGAGGGCAAATTTAATGCAAAAGTTGTGATATCAATGCAAGATGGAAAACAAGTCACTGAAGACATCGATTTCAAGCTGTTGAAGGAAAGAGAATTAAGGAATGCTTCCAGATATCTTATGATTTTCGATTACAATAAATCCGAATCAGTTTTGTCTTATGAAACAAAAATTAGAAAAGAAATTACTCCAGGATTGAATGTCGGTAATACTGTAATAATTCACGGTCATACAGACATAATTGGAAATGAAGAAGAAAATCAAAAGCTTTCGCAGGAAAGAGCAGATCAAGTAAAAGGTATTATAGAGGATGAACTTAGTAAAGAAAACAAAAAAGTTAATGTACAGGCTATCGGAATCGGTCAAACTAATATGCAGTATACGTTTTCAAATAGATATCCTGAAGGAAGAATGTATAATCGGAATGTATTTGTCGAGATCATTAAATAATTTAATACAATATTTTACGTTCAAATCCATCGCTGATAACAGCGATGGATTTAGCCCAAAATATAAAAGAAGACCTGAATTGATGAATTTTTTTATTACGATTGTATTGATGTTAACCTGTGGAGTTTCTCAAGTACAAACAGTTTAAGCTTGCCTTGTTTCTAAAAATAAAACTGAAAGCAGACTTACAACTATCGGTTACAGAAAAAGAAATCCAATTGCAGATAACAAGACAGAAGATGGCAGAGAATTGGACAAATGAATTGTGTTTAGAATTTTTAAATAACTAAGTTTTCAATCAATGTATCAATTTCCCCTAACTTAAAGTTACAGAGACTTTGATGGAAATTTTGATTCAATCCGGATGGAGTTATCTATGTTCTAAATAATTTGTTCTGACATAGTAGTTGCAATTTAAATAAACAATAAGGAGAAGTTAAAAATGCGAAGAATCTATTTTACCATTTTAATTGCGGGAATTTTAATTGTTCTTGCAGCACCTATAAAAGCGCAGGTAAGTTTTAGTCTCGGCTTTAATTTAGGTATCCAGCCAGCTTGGGGACCCACCGGTTATGATTATGTTGAATATTATTATTTGCCTGATATAGATATCTACTACAATGTTCCTACACATCGTTATTACTATAATACAAAAGGGCGTTGGATAAGTAGTTCATATTTGCCTTCAAGCTATCGCAATTATGATTTATATAATTCTTATAAAGTAGTAGTGAATGAGAAGCGGCCGTGGCGTAATCATGAAACTTACAGAGAAAAATATTCCTCATATAAAGGTCGTCACGATCAACAGCCAATCCGCGATAGCCGTGAATCAAAATATTTTGTGAACAAATATCATCCCGAACATAATAATTGGATTAAGCAGCAAAAGCAGGATAATGGTAACCGCAAAGTTTTGAATAAAGGGAATAATGGCAATGGTAACAACAAGGCTATGAAACAAAATAATAATCAGGGCAAGCAAGATAAAGGCAAGAAGAAAAAATAACCGGGATGAATATTTACAAAAATTATAACCGGTTTTGATTTAAATGGTAATTGCATTTCGAAACCGGTTGTATAACCAGAACGAGTGATGAAATTCTTAAGTTAAAAATTAATTATTTTAGTCTGTTTTTAATTCTCAATCTTTTTAACGCATCCATTCTTTACCTTGCTTTTTAAAATCTAATTAAAATCCAATAAGAGATACCTATGATAAATAAAAAGTATACTTGCAATATTTTCTATTTGTGGAATCCGAATATTTCAACTCTATTTACGATTTAGTAAAAGTATCATTATTCTGAATAAGTAGTTTCTCACCCAAAGGATGTAGTTCCTTTTTCATCCTTTTGTACGATTGAACAATCCTTATTTCCTCCATATCATAATATTGTAATTAAGAAATTATTACACGAAATATTTATCAATTTAATTTTAAAGGAATTATAAAATGAATTCAATGATAATTAAAGGAAATTGGAAAGAAGTTGCAGGTAAACTTAAACAGCAATTCGCAAACCTAACCGATGATGATTTACTTTACCAGGAAGGGAAGGAAGAAGAACTATTAGGAAAATTGCAGAATAAACTTGGAAAGACTAAGGAAGAACTACACAAAATAATTTCTAAATTTTAATGTTTAGTTTGTCGGGCTATTTTATGCGCAGCAATTGTTTCAGGTTCAATTATTAAAAAAGCATTTGAATATTTCTAATCAACAAAACAAGGAGAGTTATGAAAACAAAATATTTTTTATTAACAGCAATAGTGTTAATTGGTGGATCAATATTAACCGGTTGTAATGTCAATCGAGAAAAAAAAGTAGAAGATGCTAAAGAAAATGTAAAAGAAGCAAAGCAAGATTTGAAAGATGCTCAGGCTGAATACGAGAAAGAATGGCAGCAATTTAAGAGCGATGCTGAATTAAAAATTAATGCTAACCAAAAAAGTATTGATGATTTCAAAGTGGAGATGAAAACAGCGAGTAAAAAATTCAAAGCTAAATATGATAAAGAAGTAGTGGTGTTAGAAAAAAAAAATGTTGAGCTAAAGAAAAAGATAAGTGAATATAAATATGAAGGAAAAGATAAATGGGAAGAATTCAAACAAGAATTTAATCGCGATATGGATGTTGTTGGAAAAACAATAAAGGATTTATTCACAAAAAAAGATTAATCGGAAATAGTTTTTTTAGGATAAGGAAAATTAAAATGAAAATTATTTGGTCTTTAGTTTTTTTAGTTTCGTTTTCAACAATATATCAGGCGCAGTTTAAACCTGCGTTTGATAAAAAGATACCTCAAAATCAAAATATGTGGTTAAGTCAGTACTTGCCAATTAATAGGAGTAATCATTTTTCCGATTCAGTTGTTAACATGGATAAAAACAAATCGCTTCCCGACACTACTAAAACGGCATTAACGGATACAATTAATACTTCTTTAACAGATACACTGAAATACAATATGTATGGTGATTTGCTGAATGACAATCCTGAGTATAATAAAAAATCATCTTTGGGGATGGTTGCTCTTAGAGTTACGCTGGCAAACCTTTCCACTTTTTTAATTGATAGGTATATCTTTAACTATAATTTTTCACGGGTTGGATTTAATTCCTGGAAAAATAATTTAAAAACCGGGTGGGAATGGGATAAAGATAGATTTGGTATGAATTATTTTTTCCATCCTTTTTCCGGAGGAATGTATTTTAATGCAGCTCGTGCAAACGGTTATTCGTTCTTCGAATCTGCACCGTTTGCAGTATTAGGTAGTTTAGAATGGGAGTACTTTGGAGAAAACACATTACCTTCTTATAACGATCTCATCAATACACCTGTTAATGGTATTTTCCTTGGGGAAATATTTTACCGGTTGGGTTCAAATATTCTTGATGATCAAACAACCGGTGCCGATAGATTTTTCCGTGAATTAGCTGTAGCCGTTATTACACCTACAAGATTCTTAAGCAGGTTTTTGGAAGGAAAATTAACCAGGTCAACAACAGCAGATGTATATCAGAAAGAACCGCTTAACATAACATTGTCTGGTGGGTTTCATAGGGTCAATGAAGGAATATCATACCAGAAAGGAAATAATAGTATTAATTTCACTCTACAACTCGATTATGGAAATCCGTTTGAAAAAAGATCACGTAAACCTTTTGATTATTTCAAACTCCGTACTGATTTAGATTTTGGAGTCGGAAGGAAAATTATTTCTCTTGTAACTGGAAATGGAATATTATACGCAAAGAATATTCAAACAGGTAATCTGGAAATGTTAACCGGACTATATCAGCACATGGACTTTTATGACAATAAAACTTTTGAATTAGGTACCATAGCTTTTGGTCCTGGAATAATTTCTAAACTTCCAATGACCAAGAGTACTAGCCTTTATACTAATATTCATTTAGATATTATACCTTTTGGGGCACTTAGCAAACGGTTTGGACCTGATACTTCACAGGTTAGAGATTATGATTATGCCGGTGGAGCGCAAGCAACACTTGAAAGCACATTCAATATTGGAGGATGGGTGGGTGTTTCATTTAAAGGTTATTATTGGTGGTTTAGTACTTTTGTTGGAATTGCTGGTAATAGTTATATTGGATTAATCAAACCAAGTATTGCCTTCAGAATTTTTAACAATGTAAGTATTGGTATTGAACATTTGATTTATTACAGTGATAGATACCCTCGCGATTTTCCAAGTGTTCATTCCGTAAGAACTGAACAGAAAATATTCCTTCAAATATTTTTAGAAGAGTTCAAGTTCAAAAGATAAGACGTTTGTTTCTGATTTTTTTTAAAATGTAAAAGTATAAAATGGAAACCACAATGAAGAAAGTTTTTATAATCATCCTCCTTACAGTTCTGTGTGAGTCTTCTCTATTTGCACAAAATCCTGTTTTACCGGATTCTGTAGAGCAAAATAAATATAATTTTTCCCAGTTTGGTAACGAAACCTGGAATTTCATCAAGCAACCAACGAAATGGGATGGATACGATTGGCTCAGGTTAGGAATATTAAGTGCCGGAACATTTTTAGTTATGCAAGCCGATAACCCAATCCGAAATTTTGTAAATAGTGATAAAGAATACGGACTTAATAAAAAATACGCCAAGAGCTATCCAATTGAATTCGGAAATATGTGGGGTGAATTATATTTTACTGAAGCGCTCTTTGCTGGTTTTACTGTGTATGCATTATATGCCGGTGATAAGACAGCCCATAAAATCGCTTTTGAAATTACACAAGCAGCATTCTATACTTTTTTAGTTAATGGCAGTCTAAAATATTTAATTGGAAGATCAAGACCCTATTTGGAACAAGGGAATCAAACTTATGTTCCATTCTCCAAATATGATAATCCAGATCATCAATCACTTCCCGGAGGACATACCGGCATTACCATGGCTCTTACAACTGTTCTTTCAAGAAATGCTAAACCGTTGTGGTTAAAAATATTAGCATACGTACCGGCAGCACTCAGTATAATAAGCCGGGTTTATCTGGATAGACACTGGAGTTCTGATATTTTTTTGGGAGGCGCAGTCGGTTACCTTTCTGCAACGTGGGTAGTTGATCAGCATGAGAAAGCGGTTGAAATTAATAAAAAAGAATCTCAAGTTGGAATACGAGTTATTAATATTCAACCGTTTATTTCCGGTAATTCATATGGTTTTGGATTAACACTTCAATTATAAATGTAGAAAGGTTTGCGAAATGAAGAACAAAATTTATTTATCAATACTATTAATCATCATATGTGAATCTTCTCTTTTCGGACAATTAAAATATACTTTTACCCAGTTCGGAAATGAGACTTGGGATTTCGTAAAACAACCAGGTAAATGGGATGGCAACGATATACTCACAATGGGTTTGTTAAGCGCGGGAACATTTTTACTTATGGAAACAGCTGATCAACCTGTTCGCAGTGCAGTTTTAAAAGATCAAAAATATTTCAAGAGTGTTCCAATTGAATTCGGTAGGATTTATGGTGAACTATACTCTCCCGTTATTCTCTTTGGCGGTTTTGCTATTCATTCATTGATAGCGGATGACATTGGAACTAGGAAAATAGCTTATGAGATTGGGCAGGCTTCTCTATATGCCGGTGCAATTGATTATATATTAAAGGTGGCAATTGGCAGGGCAAGACCTTATTACAACGAAGGTCCTAACTCATTTCACCCGTTTTCTGCTTTTTTTACTCAGGAGTATCATTCAATTCCTGGTGGGCATAGTGCTGCCGCCTTCGTATTATCGACTGTTCTTTCAAGAAATGCTAAACCGGTTTGGTTAAAAGTATTAGCTTATTTACCAGCCGTACTAACGTTTGTATCTCGTGTTTATCAAGACCAACATTGGACATCAGACGATTTTTTGGGTGCAGCGCTCGGTTACTTTGTTGCAACCTGGGTTGTAGATCAGCATGAGAATAATAAATCTCTGATAGAAATTTCTTCGCCATATCCATTATCCATAAGGATTGCGCTTTGAACTAATTCCCAAAAATCAATTAATAAAATAAATAAAATCAATTATTACAATAGAAATTAATTACGTGAGCATAAAAATAATTCAATATTGATCATTGTGATAGCCATTAGCGTAGTATTTATACTTGTTCAATTGGTCGCTGGTTGATAGCATAATAAAAGGGAAGTTTAAACTAAATAATTTGCAGGGCAGTAATAACTCTGGATAGATCTTCCCATTATTCACATTTGGTTTTGGTGTCTTGGTTGGTTGGTTACTTTTAGAAAGAAGAATTAATAAAGTCGAATTTTTTTATAACATTTTTAATGGAGTAAAAATATGAAAGGCAATGAAAAATTAATCATTGTCTTGAATTCACTTTTGGCAGATGAACTTACAGCCATTAACCAGTACATAGTGCATTCTGAAATGTGCAAAAACTGGGGTTACAGTAAACTTCATATGGCAATTAAAAAACAAGCAATGGATGAAATGCATCACGCGGAATGGCTTATCGAGCGAATCCTTTTTTTTGATAGTTCACCAGTGGTATCCAATCTAAACAAAATAAAGATTGGTAAGACAGTTTCAGAAATGATCAGTAACGATGATAACGATGAACTTGATGCTGTTAGCGCTTATAATGAATCAATCAAACTTGCCTGTGAAATTTATGATCAAGGAACTGTTGATCTGCTAACCATGATTCTTAAAATGGAAGAAGGTCATGTCGATTGGGCAGAAATACAACGTGCACAGATTGATCAAGTTGGTATTGAGAACTATCTGGCTCATCAAACAGTATGTACGACAGGTTGATAGTCGTCATTTAATAGAAACAATTTACAAAGGTTCTACCTTTGGATAAACAATATGAGGACAAACAATGAGTAAACTAAAATTAGTTGTTGCATTAATTATCTTTGGATTCCTTGGATTTCAATTCACCTTTATTATACAAGGACAAAAACCTCCAAATGATCAATTGAAAAAGGATATAACAATCAATAGATCTAAAAACCAGACAGTTATGTATACACCCAATAAATTCGAATTTCAACCATTACCTTATCCAAGTGATGCTGCTGTACCTTTCATTGATAACCTTCCAGGAGAAATTCATATAGGTAAACGTACTATAGCAGTCAGAAATAATATTGGTGATTATTCTAATTACGTAGTTTATTGGGAAAATATGTTAGCTCTTGAAGGTGGATTGCCAACCGTTAAATTATCAGGCACGGATAAAACCATATTTGGTAGTGGCTTGGCATGGCTTTCCCACGATGTAAAAGGCAACCTGTTCATTTGTTCTGTACCATATAAGGATAATCCATTAGATATATCTGAAAAAAAGTGAATGCCTCTACATACAAATTGATTATGGGAACATACATATTATTTGAAATATTTCAATAAAAGTTAGGATTTTATAATCGCATTTTTAAATCTAGTAAACTTGGAAGAAGAAGCAATAAGATATGAAGAAGTTTTAAAGTCTGACGGAAGTAAATGAAACAACATCTTTTAAAAATAAAATCTATTAAGAAAATCACCTACGCTGTGCTGCAAAATGTTACTGAAAATCCTCAGCAGTTTACTTTCAACTGCGCGCAAACAACAGAAGTTTCCATAAACAAGCTATTATTGTATTATGAATAATTATTAAAAAGGGAGTTCGTATGCAACGTAGTGTAAATAATTTAATTGGTTATACCATTAGTGCAAAGGATGGTGAATTGGGAAAAGTGAGTGAGTTCTACTTCGATGATCTTACCTGGTCCATCCGTTACTTAGTTGTAGAAACAGGTAATTGGTTGTCTGAACGGAAGGTTCTTATTCCACACTTGGCACTTGGGATAACTGATTGGGAGTCACGGACATTTCAGGTGAACCTAACTAAAGAACAGGTACGCAACAGCCCTGATATTGAAACTGAAAAAACCGTAACTCGCCAACACGAATTAGAATTGTTTAACCATTATGGATTTCCAGTTTATTGGGAGAATGTATTTTATGATGGACCCGTTGGAATGTTTCCTTATGTACCTATTAGCGAAAATAAAACAGTGAAAGAAAGCGATGATTCTGTACGAAAACTTCATGGCAATCCGCACTTGCGCAGCACAAATAATGTCGAGGGATATTACATTCATGCTATTGACGGTGACATTGGACATGTGGAAGATTATATAGTTGACGATGAAAAGTGGAATCTTTGCTTCCTGATTGTTGATACACACAACTGGCTTCAGGGGCGAAAGGTTCTTATATCACCACAATGGATTAATCTTATCGATTGGAGTGAATCAAAAGTCTATGTCAATCTTTCGCAGGAATCGATAAAAAATAGTCCTGAATTTGACTCTTCTCAACTAATAGGCAAGGACTATGAAAATTAACTCCTACATTATTATGAATAGATATCAGGACAATAATAGAATGAGGCTGAAAAAGGAAGAAGCTAATGCCGGTAGCTAACTGGTGAAAAAATAAATTGTAAAAGGAGATAAACTATGTCATTGGTTGAATTAGTGATCGTTTTGGTTGTAGTTGGGGTAATCCTATGGCTGATTAATAGCTACATTCCTATGCAATCTACCATTAAGAAAATTTTAAATGCGGTAGTTATTATTGTAGTGATTCTCTGGTTATTAAGTGCTTTCGGACTAATAGAAGGACTAAAGTCGATTCGTATCGGACGGTAATCTTATTTTGTTAGATGTCATTGGGAGTAGAAGAGTGACTCTTACTATCACTGTTGGTGTAGGTTACATAAATACGCAGTTCAAGTACAAGATCAAGTAAGCAATTTATTCACTGGTAGTTGGTGCTATATTTTTATGTTAATTAATTTTAATAAATCAATACAAAAACAAAATCATGAAAATTTATCGGTGTAAATTAATTATCCTTGTTTTTTTAGGTATTTTTTTAGTTAAACAGATGTATTCTCAATCTTCTGTAGGCGATTCTTCATATCATCCTTATTATGTTAATTACTGGGTAACAGGTAGTATCATAATCGGAGGAACGGTGATAGAAAAAATTGGGATACACTTGGTAACGTCCAAATCTGGAATATCAATTGCAGAATTACAGAATTTAAACAGAAATGATATTTCTCCAATTGACCGTTGGGCTTTGAATTTTGATCCAACTAAAAGAGACTACTACGAGAGGCTTTCAAGTCAGTTGGCAGTAATTGGAGTCCTCCTTCCTGTTCTCACTGTGCTGGATCACAATATTAGGCGAGACTGGTTAGATGTGCTGCTGATATATTTGGAAACCCAAGCAATTACAAACAATCTTTATCTTTTAAGCCCAATCGGACCAACTTTTCAAAATAGATTCCGTCCTGTCGTCTATTATGATGCAGTTCCCAATGAGGAAAGAAGCAGGCCCTTCAACCGGAGTTCGCTTTATAGTGGGCATACTGCATCTATTGCAGAGACTTCTTTTTTAACCGCAAAGGTTTATTGTGATTACCATCCGGAACTGGGATGGAATAAATATCTTGTTTATGTAGCAGCAGCAATACCGCCTCTTCTCATGGCATATTTTAGATTGAAAGCACTAAGACATTTTACGACTGATGTAATGACTGGTTTTGGAGTAGGAGCATTATGTGGAATATTAATCCCTGAATTACATCGTATACAAGACAAGAACTTCTCGGTTGGATTTTATTCTTCATCTGAAGCCACCGGATTAGCTGTAAAATGGCAGCCGAATTTTTTGAAATAGTAGTATCTGGTTTATTTAACTTATTGTGTCTTTTACAATGTTATGATAAGATTATTGAGTCCATAATAATTTGATGAATAATTTTATAGAAGGAAATGTAAATTGAAAAACACTATAGTATTGACATTTAAGTTTTTGTTTTTTATGCCTGCTTGCTTCGGGCAAGTCAAGATATTTTAAATGATTTTTACATCACCCACCTGCTTTTGCCGGCAGGCAGGTCAAACATCAATCCTGCTAGCGGGATCAATCATTGCGGCTTGCCGCTCTATGCTATTAGACACCTATTGACTAGATAGCATTGAACTGAAATAAGGATACAAACCGTTTTAATGGTTTATAACAAATAAGGAGGCGATAGAAAAGCAGAAAACCAAGCCGGCGGAATCCGGTGAATAAACAAATTATAGAAGGAGAAAGACTATGTCATTGGTTGAATTAGTGATCGTTTTGGTTGTAGTTGGAGTGATCCTATGGCTGATTAACAGCTACATCCCAATGCAATCTACCATAAAGAAAATCTTGAATGCCGTAGTGATTATTGTAGTGATTCTCTGGTTATTGAGTGCCTTCGGACTAATAGAAGGACTAAAGACGATTCGTATCGGACGGTAATCTTATTTTGTTAGATGTCATTGGGAGTAGAAGCGTGACTCTTGCTATCATTGCTGCAAAGGGATTTCGGAAGAGTGGAAGGATTAACATTTAATCAATTGAAATGTTGTGTCTGAAAGTAGCATCTATCCTATCTTTACTTTCAAGGTACAACAGACAAACGGAAAGTGAATTACTTGTAAACTTATTATTGTGTTAGCTACTAAGTAAATAATTTACTAATTGTGATAAAGCGATAAATATAAAATGACCACAGATTTATTAATTTTAAATTTTAATTACAGATTAATTAGGAAGGTAATATTATGAAAACAAAATATGTAATTCTCCCAATGATATTGATGATCGTTATGGCACTAACTATGTTTGGACAGACTACACGTAATGTGAAGACAAAGACTGTCATAAAGAAAAATGACATATCGAATGCGATGGGTAAGCCAGTTTTTGAATCAACTGTTGATAGTCTTAGAACCAAAGTGTGGATCCTAAGCCAGAAAGAATATAAGGGAATAATGAAGACAAATATGGGTACCGCGATGAGTAAAATGAAAGATAAAAAAACAAAGATGGATAAGGCAACGAAGGAAGCGATGTTTGATAGCTCGCATTACTTTATTTTAGACATAACAAATATTAATAATGGAAAAGAATTCGCCGATACAAGTGCCAAGGTAGAAATTGTTTCAGCATCTAAGAAAGTCTTATCTTTACGCCTCCAACCTATGATGAACCATTTTGGCAGCGGGGTATCGTTCAATGAAAGAGGGGATTATTTGTTTACTATTAATCTGAATGTAGGTTCCGGTTATAAAACTATGCAATTCAAATACAAAGTAAGGTAAATATTTTGTATGTTGAACTCATGATTTTTACACAAATATCATGATTGAAAGTTGATAACATGGTACTTACTATTTTTCTTAAAGGAATCTTGATTGGTTTTGCTATGGCAATCCCTATTGGACCCATAGGAATTATGTGTATCCGCAAGACACTAACAGAAGGACGGGTACGTGGACTAATTATTGGTCTTGGTGCTGCTACTGCCGATTTACTTTACGGTTGTGTTGCGGCATTTGGGCTTACGGTTATTTCAACAGCACTTATTAGTCAACGAATCTGGATCCGATTAGTAGGAGGAGCGCTTCTACTTTTTCTTGGATTAAGAACATTTCGGACTCTGCCTGCTGATCCTAAAATACCTATTAAGAGTAATGGAATTTTAAGATCCTATCTAACCACTGTTTTTCTAACTCTTACAAATCCTATGACCATCTTTGCTTTTATTGCTGTGTTTGCTGCACTTGGTTTAGGAAATGGACTCGGATATTTTTCTGCAGCGGCTCTTGTAGTAGGCGTATTTATAGGTTCAGGTTTATGGTTTGTATTACTTAGTTCCAGTGTTACACTTTTTAGAAATAAGCTGGATTTGATTGGACTACGATGGGTAAACAGAATTGCAGGTGTGCTGATAATTATCTCCGGTTTAATTGCCATTGTTAGTTTGTTATAATCTTTTTTTGGTAAAGTTTAAATGTGTTCGTCAATTAGAAAAAGCTAGTTAATTCCTATTACATTGTTTATCATTCAACGCTCGAAGGAATTTTTATGAAAGGTATAATTGGTTTCTTCATTATATAACGATAATGAAAATATCTACAATACTTTCAGCACGAATTAAAAAATACTGGCACATACTTGGTCCAGGACTTATTACAGGCGCGAGCGATGATGATCCTTCGGGAATTGCAACCTATTCACAGGCAGGTGCCGGTTTTGGTTTTGCAACTCTTTGGACTGCAATTATCACTTTTCCTCTAATGGCTGCTGTGCAGGAGATGTGCGCGCGAATCGGTATGGTAACTCAAGAGGGATTGACAGGAACACTAAAAAAGAAATACCCGAAAAGTATTTTATATTTAATGGCGGTATTTAGTTTCCCCGCTATTACACTCAATATAGGCGCAGACATCCAGGGAATGGGAGCCGTTGCCAATTTACTTATACCTCAAATTCCCTCTTTTACCTTCAGCATAATTTTTACGGTTTTACTTATTTTCTTCATTATCAAATTTCCATATCAAAAACTTGCTGCTGTATTAAAATGGCTTTGTGTTACATTATTATTGTATGTCTTAGTCCCTTTCTTGGTGCAAGCAAATTGGGCAGATGTAATGAAAAGTACTTTTATTCCAACTATTCATTTCAACAAGGGTTTCTTTGGGATACTTGTTGCCATTCTTGGCACCACTATTTCTCCTTACCTGTTTTTTTGGCAAGCCACTATGGAAGCGGAAGACATTTCACATAACCATAAAAGAATTATTATCAATAAACGAATTTTGAACAACATGAAAATGGATATTGATTTCGGAATGTTGTTTTCAAACCTTGTTATGTTTTTCATCATCCTTACAACGGGCGCTGTATTGTATAAAGCTGGTATCACTCAAATTGATACAGTTGGACAAGCTGCAAAAGCATTAGAACCATTAACAGGTAAACTTACTTATTTACTCTTTGCTGTCAGTGTAATCGGTACAGGATTTTTAGCAATTCCTGTTTTGGCTGGCTCACTTTCCTACATTTTAGCTGAGACTTTTAATTGGAAGGAAGGATTAGATAAAAAATTTCATGAAGCCAAAGGGTTTTACATCACACTTATCGTGTCACTTATTGTTGGATTGTCTTTGGAATTTCTCGGCATAAGTCCAATACATGCGCTTATTTACACTGCTGTTTTGTATGGTTTAACAGCGCCGGTAATGATTGCAATTATAATGCACATTTGTAACAACAAAAAAGTAATGGGGAAATTTACCAACAAAAGATGGTCAAATGTTCTTGGAACAATAACGCTAATATTGATGAGCGTTGCCGGTGTTGCATTGATTTATTTTCAGTTCAAATAGAATAACTTAATTCCACTTTTCAATTTACTATTTCGAATACTCCTACATATTCTTTTGTTAACAATCGACCTTCTCTGTAATCAGATATCGGTATGGTTCGACTAAAAGATGTAGTTCCTTTTTCATCCCTTTGACCGATTGAATTACTATAATTCTCTTCATAGCTTCATAAAGAATTTTAATAAAATTTTAACGAAAAGGAGACTTACTATGTTATACACTATCGCGGTTGTTCTAATAGTTGTGGCTTCTAGGGCTACTCACCACCTATACTTTGGGCGGTGTTATTCACGTTCTGCTTGTAATTGCAGTTATAATGATCTTAGTAAACGTCATTCGTGGCAGGCGTGCGCTTTGAATGCATGTTTGTACATTACAGGAAAATAAAAAACAAATGGAGGATCATTATGCAAAATGAAGGAAACGGAATGGGTAAAGGATTATTTATCGGTATGTTAACCGGCGTAGCAGTCGGATCAATAATCGCGTTTTTTTACGCTCCCAAATCCGGTAAAGAATTACGAGAAGATATTAAAACCAAATCACAAGATTTTATTGAAGATGCTGATCAATATGTAGTGAACGCAAAAGATAAAGCCTTGCATCTCTTAAATGATGGTAAAAAAAAATCAAAAAGATGGTTGCAGAGACTAAAGAAAAAGTTGACACTCTTTCTTAAGTGAGGCAGAAAGGTTCCTTAATGAAGCAAAGGATAAAGCCGGGAACGTAGCTCATCAAGACAAAGAAAAAATTGAAGAAGGTATGTTCGTAAATGCTTTTGATAAAGGATGAAGTTGTTTGCAAAAACAAGAAGCCATTAGCTTATGAATAATCAATAGTGTTGTCTGTAAGACCGAAGTCAGAAATGTGAAATAAATAAATCCCAAGTTGAACCGTTTTTCTTGACTTTCTTTTCTATAGACAATACCATTAAGTATCGGAGTTTTTATGAAAAAATATTTTGTTGTTGTTCTGTATGGGATGTTGTTAATTATAAGTTGTAAAGAATCATCAAATAAAGGAGTTGCTATGAAAGGTTATGTGCAAAACATCGAGAGTATTGCAGTCAAAAATGAAGAATTTCGCAGAGTGATTTATACGGCTAAGAACTGTCAGCTTGTTGTAATGGCGTTGAAGCCCAAGGAGGAAATCGGGGCGGAAGTGCATAAACTCGATCAGTTCTTTCGCGTGGAGGAAGGTACGGGCGAGGCTGTCCTTAATGGCGTTCACACGAAGATCAGCGCGGGATTTGCCGTGCTCGTTCCTGCTGGAATGAATCACAATATTATCAATACCGACAGCGTTCCAATGAAGCTTTATACGATCTATTCACCGCCGAATCATCGGGACGGCGTTGTCCACCATACCCGTGCAGATGCGGAGAAGGACAATGAACACTTCGATGGTAAAACGACAGAATAAAAATATGGAATGGATGCAGGAGTGATTATCAATGAAATCTAAGAGTAATGCAAAAAACTTTCCTGTCGTTTGCGTGGGCGGTTCTGCCGGTGGTCTGGATGCCTATACCAGATTACTTAAGCATTTACCAAGTGATATGGGTGTTGCAATCGTAATTGTAAATCATCTGCGAACCGTCGCTACTATGCTTCATGAGATTCTTCCGCGTTACACAAAGATGCCTGTTGAACTTATAACGGAAAAATTACTTATAGAACCGAATCATGTTTTCATCATCCCGGAACAGCGTGACTTGCATGTTCTTGATGGAGAGTTCCGGCTAAAGCCGATATCAAAGCCAAGGGGATGGCCAGATGTGATTACCGTTTTTCTCCGTTCCTTTACACAGAACTGGGATGGGAAACTTATCGCTGTTATTGTCTCTGGTTATGATGGTGATGGGGCAGCAGCGTTGAGCGGTATAAAAGAAGTAGGAGGCATTACCATAGCACAGAAACCCGAAACAGCTACACAGCCTGATATGCCTGAAAGCGCAATAGCAAGCGGGTGTATAGATTTTGTTCTTTCGCCTGAGGAGATTGCTCAAGAAATAGTACGAATTACGAACGCTGCAAGAATATAAATCGATTAATGTAGCGGCAGCATTATGCCCCTTGTAACCAGATAGAAAAACTGTGCATTTAATTGCCCAAGTTCTAATGGAACCAGAGGTATACAGATTTCCGTCTGCCCATGTCTACAAAATTCAATTCATATAAACCTTTGACACAAAAGTAAAATAACAGTAATTTGATTCCCAGCAATCTCCTTTAGAATATTTTGCTGAATAAAATTTATATAAAAATAATGGCTCATTTAACTACACGCTCCGCATATAAGAATTTGGTAGATAGAATTAATCAATTACCACAAGGAGCCCCACCTTCAGAATTACTTTATAAAATTTTAGAAATGTTATTTACTGAGAAAGATGCTGGGTTTGTAGCATCACTACCAATAAAACCATTTACTGCAAAGGTAGCAGCATACTTAACTAAAAAATTTATTAGTGAAACTCAAAAAATACTAGATGAACTTTCATCGAAGGGAATCTTATTGGATGTTGAACAAAATGGACAACCGATTTACTCACTTCCGCCGCCAATGGCAGGCTTCTTCGAATTTTCGATGATGAGAATCCGTACCGATATTGATCAAAAAGTTTTGGCAGAACTTTTCTATCAATATCTTAATGTGGAAGAAGATTTTATTAAACAGCTTTTCACTGGAGGAATCACTCAACCGGGAAGAACATTTGTGAATGAAAAGACTTTGAGCGAAGCGCACAAATTGGAAGTTCTTGATTATGAAAAAGCAAGCGAAGTAATTAAAACAGCAAGCCATAGAGCCGTTGGAATGTGCTATTGCCGGCATAAGATGGAACATCTCGGTAAAGCATGTGATGCACCTATGGAGATTTGCTTAACATTCAATAATGTTGCCGCCTCTTTAATAAAACATAACATTGCCAAAGAAATTGATTTACAAGAAGGGATGGATTTACTTCAATCTGCCTATGATAACAATCTTGTTCAGTTCGGAGAAAATGTTAGAGAGCAAGTTAGTTTTATATGCAATTGTTGTGGCTGTTGTTGCGAAGCGATGCTCGCCGCAAAAAGATTCGCAATGCTGAATCCGGTACACACTACAAATTATCTCCCGGTCGTAACAACTGAAGTTTGTAACGGATGCGGAAAGTGTGTGAATGTCTGTCCTGTTGAAGCCTTGAGTCTTGTGTCTGCTAATGATCCTCTGAAGAAAAAAAGAAAGAAAGCTGTTTTGAATGAAGATATTTGTCTTGGATGCGGATTGTGTGTTCGGTCTTGTACTGTTGGGAAGATTCATCAGATAGAACGAGAGCAAAGGGTGATTACTCCTCTCAACAGTGCGCACAGAGTTGTAGTGATGGCAATTGAGCGTGGGAAATTTCAAAATCTAATCTTCGATCAACAAGCTTTGTGGAATCACCGAGCAATGGCAGCAATACTTGGTGTGATTGTAAAACTTCCTCCGGTTAAACAAGTGCTTGCAAGTAATCAATTGAAATCGCGTTACTTGGAATATCTTTTATCAAATTATAATAAGAATTAAAAACTTGTTCCTCTTCAATACTCTTAAAAAAACTCATCAGTATAATCTAAGACAATAATATTTTGATGGTTTCTTTTAATAATAAAAAATTATGCATGCAGATTGTATAAAACTATAATCTCTTTAATAAGTACTTAATTGCAGCAGAAACAACTCCATTAATTGGCGAGTAATTTCCTTTAATTTCATTACCAAAAGATGTAGTTCCTTTTTCATCCTTTAGAACGATTGATTCGCTTTAGATCCGTATGTAATTTACAAATGGATTTTAGTAGAAATTCCATTAATAAGTCATTTACAGTTGGCATTTTTTTTTAGACTCAACAAATAATTCAGAAAATTTATGGCGAGTAAAATTTTAATTATATCAACAAACCGCCGTTCACTTTATGTGACAAGTCTATTTTATAAATTTAAATATTAGGAGCAAATACTATGAATAGATTATTAATACTTGCATTTGTTTTAATTTTTATTTTTAACTCTTGTAGTAATAACAGCGATAGTCCTGTAGTTGCTGATACTATTCCCTCCGTACCTACATTATTAAACCCGGCTGATGCAACAACGCATGTAGCAATTCCGACTGAATTTGGATGGAAAACAAGCACCGGAGCAGTAAGTTACACATTACAGGTGTCGACTAACAGTTCATTTACAAGTTTCATATATAATCAAAGTGGATTAACAAGTTTAACCCAACAAGTAAGCGGTCTGAATCCGTTATCAATTTATTATTGGAGAGTAAGTGCAACAAATAAAGCGGGTACATCTGACTGGTCAACAGTATGGAGCTTTACTGCAACAGGTCCCTCGCCAATGGTGCCGGTTTTATCTAACCCGATAGATGATGCAATAACCTATTCAGCACCGTTAACGTTAAGTTGGCTCGCAACCAGCGGAGCGGAAAGTTATACATTACAGGTCTCTGTTAATAGTTCATTTACAAGTTTTGTATATAATCAAAGCGGATTAACTTCTTCGACTCAACAGGTAACGGGACTGACTGCTTCAACATACTATTGGCGTGTAAATGCAGCAGGCAATAACGGAACATCCGGATGGTCAACTGTATGGAGTGTTACAACAGCGGTACCAATTGCACCGGATTTATCATCTCCGGTAAATGGAGCAACAAATATATCTGTTTCCCCGATGTTAAACTGGAGCGCAAGCGGTGGAGCTACGAGTTATACATTGCAGGTATCTGTAAATAGTTCTTTTACAATTTTTTTATATAATCAAAGCGGATTAACATCTTTGATTCAACAAGTGACGTGATTAACGGCGCCAAATCTATACTATTGGCGTGTTAGCTCAACAAATGGTTATGGGACATCAGGATGGTCATATACTTGGAGTTTTTCAGTCTTATAAGCCGGTTGAATCAGAGTTGATATTTTCATAACGATATAAAATAGAATTCATAATTCGGTTATTGAACTATACTAAATTGATAAATGATTTTATAAATGGAAATATAAAAATGAAAAACACTAAACTAATGAGTTCTTATAAAATGGGAAACATTGAACTTAAAAACAGAATCGTTATGGCTCCCATGACGCGAGCTCGTGCAATTGGAAATATCCCGAATCAATTAATGGTAGAATATTATGAACAACGTGCTGCTGCCGGACTTATCATTACTGAAGGGACTTCGCCTTCACCAAATGGGCTTGGTTATAGCCGTATCCCCGGAATTTATAGTGAAGCCCAAGTAGAAGGTTGGAAGAAAATTACAAATGCCGTGCATTCCAAAGATGGAAAGATATTTGTTCAGCTTATGCATACTGGACGTATCAGCCATCGTGAGAACATGCCGGAAGATGCTGTAATTCTTGCGCCCTCGGCTGTTAAACCAAATGGACAAATGTGGACAGATGTTTATGGACTACAGGATTTTCCAATCCCAAAAGAAATGAATATTGTTGAAATAAAACACACCAAACAAGAATACATTACCGCAGCAGCTAATGCTATAAAAGCTGGGTTTGATGGCATAGAACTGCATGGCGCTAATGGTTATCTGTTAGAACAATTTTTGTCTCCAGTTAGTAATATAAGAAAAGATAATTACGGCGCCAGCATTGAAAACCGTTGCCGTTTTCTGTTGGAAGTACTAGAGGGTGCAGTTGATGCAATTGGAAAGGAAAGGATCGGTTTACGTTTATCTCCTTATGGTGTCGCGAGCGATATGCCTTACTATCCTGAGATTGATGACACGTATAAATATCTTACTGAAAAGCTGAATAGTATAGGAATACTTTATATCCATTTAGTAGATCATAGCAGTATGGGTGCGCCCGAAGTACCACTCGAAATTAAAAATGTTTTACGCAAAAGATTTGAGCACACACTTATTTTAAGTGGTGGATATACCATTGAACGCGCTGAAAGCGAATTAGAAAGAGGACTTGCGGACCTTATTGCATTCGGCAAACCATTTATTAATAACCCTGATCTAGTTGTACGCTTTGCTAACGGTTGGCAGCTATCAAAAGAACTCGAGATGAACACATTTTATTCTCCAGGTGAAAAAGGATATACCGACTATCCCATATCCGCTAATTGATCTAATCAAACAATCAAAAAAAGAGGTTTATAATGGATCTTTACATAGACGAGAATGAACAAAGTCTTTTACCACCAGCTGATTTGGCAGCAGAAATTCAGAGATTGCAAGAAGAACTAATAAATGAGCGTGACCGGAATCTCAGCACTCTTGCAGACTTTAAGAATTATCGTCGTCGTATTGAGCGTGATGGTAATAAAATTGCTGAGGAAGGTAAACGGGAGATCATAATTCCGCTATTAGATATTATTGACGATATGGAGAAAGCCCTGCAATGGGCAAGTAATGAAAATCAACCCTCTGTGGAAGGAATGGAAATCATCCATCAGAAACTTCTTACGCTGATGGAAAAGCATGGAGTTCTCCCTTTCGGAAGTGTTGGTACGCCATTCGACCATAATCTTCATGATGCAGTGGCGGTGGCGAAACATAAAGGCAGTAAACCAGGAACCGTAGTTGATGAACTGTGTCGCGGTTATCTCTGGAATAATCAATTACTGCGACCTGCGCAAGTACGGGTTGCTGGATGATAAATATTATGTATGAAAGCGTCTGCGGTATGAGCACAAAACGGTTAGACTATGATCTACAAAGATTACTTTAAAGATTTGGGTGTAGGAAAGACAGCAACACCTGTAGAGATCAAAAAAGGCATTTCGAACGCTTGCTAAAAAATATCATCCAGCAAGACCAAGGGAGATAAAGCGGCTGAAGAAAAATTCAAGGAAATCAACGAGGCAAACGAAGACCTTAGCGATCCATAAAAACGAAAAAAGTACGATCAGTTTGGTGCGGAATGGAAACACTATGAAGAAGCCAGAGCGCAGCCGGGAGGATTTGATTGGTCGAAATATGCAAGCGGTCGCGGCGGACAATCGTACCAGGCAACCACTAACGAATCCGGTTCATTGTTTAACGATGAGGGTGTTAATGATCTTTTTGAGATGCTGTTTGGACAACGCAGCGGTCAAAGCCAAGGGAGATGGAGTGTTACCGTTAAGGGTGAGGATCTTGAAACAGAAACAACACTCTCGCTTGAAGAAGCGTATCACTATACTACACGCCTCATCCGACTAAATGGTCAAACAATTAAGGTAACGATCAAGCCAGGCGTTGCAGACAGGCAAATGCTAAGAATTCCGGGCAAAGGTGGAGTGGGATTAAACGGCGGTCCAAACGGTAACCTATATCTTACTGTCAAGATTGCACCGCATCCGGAACTTCAACGGATTGGAAACGATCTCCACAGTAATCTCCCATTAGAATTGTACACTGCACTCCTTGGCGGAAAGACTCAAATCAAAACATTAAAAGGCAAAGTTACGATCAACATTCCAAAGGGAATGCCTAATGGCAAAGAACTCAGACTTCGTGGACTTGGAATGCCGATCTATGCAAAGAAGAATGAGTTTGGAAATCTGCTAGTGAGAGTTGACATCGTGCTTCCGGAGAATCTCAGTGAACAGGAAATGGGTATGTTCAGGGAATTGGCAGTATTAAGGAAATGACTCTGTAATCAGGAGCATAATGATCGTCCAACGTAAACGTGAAAGTGATAAATGAAAAATGAAGCTTTAACACTTCACCTTAAAGAAGGTGAAAAAAGATGTTCTACTGAAAGATTATAATATGGAGTTTACTTTTTTTCTCAAAGGAATCTTAATTGGTTTTGCTATGGCAATCCCTATTGGACCCATAGGAATTATGTGTATCCGCAAGACACTAACAGAAGGACGGGTACGTGGACTAATTATTGGTCTTGGTGCTGCTACTGCCGATTTACTTTACGGTTGTGTTGCAGCATTTGGGCTTACGGTTATTTCGACAGCACTTATTAGTCAACGAATCTGGATCCGATTAGTAGGAGGAGCGCTTCTACTTTTTCTTGGATTAAGAACATTTCGGACTTTGCCAGTTGATCCTAAAATACTTATTAAGAGTAATGGAATTTTAAGATCCTATCTAACCACGGTTTTTCTAACTCTTACAAATCCAATGACCATCTTTGCTTTTATTGCTGCGTTTGCTGCACTTGGTTTAGGAAATGGACTCGGATATTTTTCTGCAGCGGCTCTTGTAGTAGGCGTATTTATAGGTTCAGGTTTATGGTTTGTATTACTTAGTTCCAGTGTTACACTTTTTAGAAATAAGCTGGACTTAATGGGACTGCGATGGGTAAACAGAATCGCCGGTGTGCTGATAATAATCTCTGGTATTATTGCAATAATAAGTTTGTTATAAATTTTTATTTAGTTTTTCAGGTAAGCTTAATTATGTTCATCCAAAATGGAAAGGGAATTTGATTACAATTCTTTCTATCATAAACCCGCGCAGTACTACAATTATTCTACTACGTATTAGTTGTTGTCCTGGTAATGAAAATTGCTATCGTAAAATTATTAAAACTTGCTTTCGTGTACGGTGCCTATGTTGTCTTTCGATTGCATAGTAATTTTTTTTGATTGCAAAACTTATAGAACATAAACAAAATACAATTCTTTAATTTTTTTTTACTCACCCTAAAGATGTAGTTCCTTTTTCATCCCTTTGCCTTATTTACACCTACCTGATAACTATGTAAGTTACTTACACCTAAATATCAAAAACGAATTTTTAAAGCGCAATTAAATCAAGAACAATTTAAAATATAATTATTCGAACACTTGCACTTACACGAACTATATGGAACTAATTATGAAAACAAAAGTAAATAACCCACCTGCTTTTTTAAGCAAGTGTATTCAATTCATTGTAGCAATTCTTACCTTGGGTTTAATAGTGCCTGCAGTAGTAATGTCACAATCATCGCCAGCAACTGTAAACCTTGGAACATCAGGCAATTTTGTGATTCTTGCAAAATCGGGAATCTCAGTTACTGGTGTTACTCAAATCACCGGTGATTTAGGGGTAAGTCCAATTGCGGCAACAGCCATTACTGGATTTGGATTAATAATGGATCCTTCAGGTACATTTGCAACCTCATCTTTAGTTACCGGAAAGGTTTATGCTGCTAACTATACTGACCCATCCCCATCTAAATTAACTACTGCTATTGGAGACATGGCAACTGCTTATACTGATGCTGCTGGAAGAACATTACCAGATTATAGTGAGCTATATGCCGGAGACCTTACCGGGCAGACACTTACTCGGGGTATTTATAAGTGGGGTACCGGAATTATAGTATCTGCTGCTGGTTTAACAATTTCAGGCAATGCAACTGACGTCTTTATCTTTCAGATAGCTCAGAATCTAAATGTGGGTAATGGTGCAATTGTTACACTAAGTGGTGGTGCACAAGCATCCAACATTTTCTGGCAGGTTGCCGGCAAAGTTACACTTGGAACAACAGCTGCTATGAAAGGAATAATTTTATGTAAAACAGAAATTGTTATAAGTACTGGTGCAACGCTTAACGGCAAGGCATTAGCGCAAACAGCTGTTACTTTAGACGCCAACACAGTTGCAAATCCGTTGGTGACCGCTGTTGAGAATGGATTAGTACCAAGAGAATTAGTACTCTATCAGAACTACCCAAATCCATTTAATCCTTCAACTAAAATTCAATTTAGTTTAGATAAACCTGGACAGGTTACACTTAAGGTCTATAATTTACTTGGACTTGAAGTTGCCACACTGGTAAATGATATACGTGCAGCCGGTACTTACAGCGTTAATTTCAATACTAACCAGGGAACTCTCAGTCTCTCATCTGGTGTGTATTTTTATCGATTAGAATCCGGATCCTTCGTCTCGATAAAGAAATTTGTAATACTTAGGTAGTTCTATTTAATAAATAAAGATGGTAACGCTTAAGTGCGGAATTGTTTCGTTGTAGTAAGTTAGGCATATCTGTCCGGGCAGGGGAAAAGAAATTTCTCTGAATTAGAGAAAATAATTGTACTAAATTTTTTAAATAAGGAGATCGAAATGAAAATAGTTTACTTACTTATACTAATGCTTTTTGGTGTTGCTCAGTCTGATATGATGGCGCAACAAAAGCCAAACAACGCTATGTCAAACGTAATTGGTGTTACCGCTGAAGGTGGTGTAACATCAGCATTTACCGATTACAAAACTAACAAACTTAATTTCACTGCTAAAGGCTCCCTGGAATATTATATTCCTTCCAGAGGAATGGGAAATATTGGGTTAAGAATTTTCTATCAGCAAGCTTTAATTTCGGGGCAAGATGGTCCAACAGATTTACTAAACGGCCAAAAACCAAATCCAACACATAAATTTACTACAAAAATGGATATGTACGGCGGTGGAATATTTTATACTCTTTCTATTAACGATGTTGTTTATCCATTTGTGGATTTTGGCATTCACCAACTTTGGTTTTATCCTAAGGATGCTAACGAAACTGATTTACCAAATTATACAGATCCAAATGGTTATCGCCACCATATGTTGGCTTACCATGGAGATGTAGGAGCACGAATTATGGTTTCGAAGGGTATGAGTTTTAATGTATCCGCTGGGTTAATAACAGGTGCCAAAGATTATTTGGATGATATACAACATGGTTCCAGTAATGATATGTTAATCACTGCTACTGCGGGTCTATCTTATTACTTCGGTAGGACTAGCGATTCAGACGGTGATGGTGTTCTCGATTCCAGAGATATGTGCCCAAAGACACCAGAAGGTGTTAAAGTAGATGAATTCGGCTGCCCGCTTGATTCAGATGGCGATGGTGTTCCCGATTATCTTGATAAATGCGCTAACACGCCTACCGGAGTTAAAGTAGATGCAGATGGCTGCCCGCTTGATTTCGATAGAGATGGTGTTCCTGATTACCTTGATAAATGCTCTAATACGCCTGCCGGAGTTAAGGTAGATGAGAATGGCTGCCCACTTGATTCCGATAAAGACGGTATTCCCGATTATCTTGATAGATGCCCTAACACACCTGCCGGTTTTAAGGTAGATCAAGACGGCTGTCCGCTTGATTCCGATGGTGATGGTGTTCCGGACAATCTTGATAAATGCCCTAATACACCAAAGGGTGTTCAGGTAGATTCTGAAGGATGTCCTATTAAGAATGAAAAAGATACTGTAGTTATAATAGAGCCAGGTGAAATAGAATCTTTAGTTCTTAGCGGCGACACAAATTTTGAATTTAATAAGTCAAAACTACTGCCTAATGCGTATGATGCTCTTAAAGGTCTTGTAGTTACCATTGATAAGCATCCGAAATACAAATGGGAAGTTGGTGGATATACTGATAAAGTCGGTTCAGCATCTTATAATAAAAAGCTTTCAAAAGAAAGAGCTAAAGCAATTGTAGACTATCTTGTAAGCCAAGGCGCTAATAGAAATAATCTGAAAATAGTAGGATATGGTAAAGATAAACCAATTGCTACAAACGAAACAGTTGAAGGAAGATCTATGAATAGAAGAGTTGAGATAAAATTGCTCACAAAGGTCAACTAATAGATAGTATAAAGTTAAAAAATAATTTCTATAGAAGCGGTATTGGTAAAGCCGCTTCTATAAATAATAGCTACTTCTTGTTTTGTAATAAATAAAGCACTACTCAGCAAGAGTATCTACATATGTTTCAATAGCGGCATTGGAAATAATCAATGTTGCCGGTACAAAATATTTGAATTACAATTTATTGAGATTATTCCATGAAAAAAATCAGACTGCTACTCATCGAAGATAACCGTCTTTTGCGGAATGGAATCCTTACGATTCTTAAACTTCATAAGGATATAAGTGTAATTGCGGCATCCGGAGATGGAAAGAGTACTCTTGTAAAAATCAAGCAGCTAAAACCGAATGTGGTTCTTTTGGATCTTGGATTACGAAGTCAAAATAGTTTACGTGTTGTAGAAATAGTGAAGAAAGATTTTCCGGAAGCAAAAATTATTGTTATGGACCTTGCGCCTGTACAGGCAGATATTTTACAGTATGTAAAAGCCGGTGCCAACGGCTTCATCCTTAAAGACGCATCGCTTAATGAATTTTTAATCACGATACGAACAGTAGTTGAAGGAGCAACTGTATTACCTCCTATCCTGGTTGATTCACTCTTTTCTCAAATTATTGATAATGCAGTAAGAGAAGGCAAATCCAAACTGAAAGAAGCAGTTCAGATGACAACGAGAGAACGGGAAGTAATTTTGCTTCTAGGCGAAGGTATGAGCAATAAGGAGATCGGTCAAAGAATACGCATATCCACTTATACCGTTAAAAGTCATATTCATAATATCATGGAGAAACTTGCATTACATACACGCCTGGAAATTGCAAACTATTCTTACTCAGATGAAACACTTAGAACAACTTCCAAGAGTATTTCGATGTTAAATAATTAGCGGTAAAACGGTACTTGTTGTTTTTACAATAGACCAAGTTTGAAGTGAATAATTTCTGTGAATGAACGATTTAAGTCGGAAATGAGTTCGTACCCCGAACAACAATACATATTAAGAAAAATAAATTCTGACCATTGTTAGACATAAGGTGGTTTTATGGTAAAGAACGATTTACAAGAGAAAATAAAATCAGTTAATTATCCACCTCTTTCAAAAATCAAATTAAAATCCGCAGAGGAAGTAAGAGAATTTGCCGAAAACATAATCAATACTGTGCGGGAACCTTTACTCTTATTGGATAAAGAGTTAAGAGTAGTAAAAGCAAGCCATTCATTCTATGATTTCTTCAAGGTAAGCACCGATGAAACAATTGGAAAGCTTATATATGATCTGGGAAATCACCAATGGAATATACCTAAACTGAGAGAACTGCTGGAGACAATCCTTCCCGAGAAAACAACATTCGACAACTATGAAGTTGAACACGACTTTTCTACAATCGGTAAGCGCATCATGCTTTTGAATGCCCGGAAAATTCAAAAAGGATCGGGAAAAGAACAGATAATTCTTCTTGCCATTGAGGATATCACCGAACGTAAGCAGATAGAAGCCGGACTGGAAAAAACCCGCAAAGAACTTGCGGTTATTAAAATATCGGCAGATGAAGCAAGTGAATTCTCTGAGAACGTCATTAACACCGTGCGGGAACCTTTACTTTCTTTGGATCAAGATCTCAGGGTGGTCGCGGTCAGCCGTTCCTTCTATGAATTTTTTAAGGTGAAGCCTGAAGAAACTGTGGGACAGCTTATCTATGATCTGGGAAATAAACAGTGGAATATCCCCAAGCTGCGGGAATTACTGGAAACCATCCTTCCTCAGAAGGCATCCTTTGAGAATTATGAAGTTGAACACGATTTTGCTACCATTGGCAAGCGCATCATGCTTTTAAATGCCAGGCAAATTGAAAGAACATCCAAAACAAAAGAACGGATCATCCTTTTGGCTATAGAGGATATAACCGAACGTAAGGAGATAGAAGCCGGTCTGGAAAAAACCCGTAAGGAACTTGCGGTTATTAAAATATCGGCTGATGAAGTGAGTGAATTCGCTGAGAACTTAATCAACACTGTGCGGGAACCTTTAATGGCACTGGATCAAGAGTTAAGAGTAGTAAAAGCCAGCCGTTCATTCTATGAATTCTTTAAAGTAAGTTCCGATGAAACGATTGGAACGCTTATTTATGAACTGGGAAATAACCAGTGGAATATACCTAAACTAAGAGAACTGCTGGAGACAATTCTTCCCGAAAAAACTACATTCGATAACTATGAAGTTGAACACGACTTTTCTACAATCGGCAAACGCATCATGCTTTTGAATGCCAGGCAAATAGAAAGAGCCCTTGGAAAAGAGAAAATAATTCTTCTTGCTATAGAGGACATTACCGAACGCAAGAAGATAGAAGCCGGTCTGGAAAAAACCCGTAAAGAACTTGCGGTCATTAAAAAATCCGCAGATGAAGTAAGTGAATTTGCAGAAAACATAATCAACACTGTGCGGGAACCTTTACTTTTGTTGGATAAAGAGTTAAGAGTAGTAAAAGCCAGCCGTTCATTCTATGATTTCTTTGAGGTAAACTCTGATGAAACAATTGGGAAGCTTATTTATGATCTGGGAAATCAACAATGGAATATACCTAAACTAAGAGAGCTTCTGGAGACAATCCTTCCCGAAGAAACTACATTCAATAACTATGAAGTTGAACACGACTTTTCCACAATCGGTAAACGGATCATGCTTTTAAATTCCAGGCAAATTGAAAGAGCCCTTGGAAAAGAGAAGATAATTCTTCTCGCTATTGAGGACATTACCGAACGAAAGGAGGTTGAAGCCGGTCTGGAAAAAACCCGAAAAGAACTGGCAGTCATTAAAAAATCCGCAGATGAAGTAAGTGAATTCGCAGAAAACATAATCAACACTGTGCGGGAACCTTTGCTTTTATTGGATAAAGAGCTTAGAGTAGTTAAAGCCAGCCGTTCATTCTATGATTTCTTCGAGGTAAACTCTGATGAAACAATTGGGAAGCTTATATATGATTTGGGAAATAACCAATGGAATATACCTAAACTGAGAGAACTGCTTGAGACAATCCTTCCTGAGAGAACAACATTCGATAACTATGAAGTTGAACACGACTTTTCTACAATTGGTAAACGTATAATGCTTTTGAATGCCCGGCAAATAGAAAGAGCCCTTGGAAAAAAGAAGATAATTCTTCTTGCTATTGAGGATATCACCGAACGTAAGGAGATAGAAGTTGGACTGGAAAAAACCCGCAAAGAACTTGCGGTGATTAAAAAATCCGCAGATGAAGTAAGTGAATTCGCAGAAAATATAATCAATACTGTGCGGGAGCCTTTACTTATATTGGATAAAGAACTAAGAGTAGTTAAAGCAAGCCGTTCATTCTATGATTTCTTCGAGGTAAATTCCGATGAAACAATTGGAAAACTTATATATGATCTTGGAAATCATCAATGGGATATACCAAAACTGAGAGAGCTTCTGGAAACAATCCTTCCTGAAAAAACAACCTTCGATAACTATGAAGTTGAACACGACTTTTCTACAATCGGTAAACGCATCATGCTTTTAAATGCCCGGAAAATTCAAAGAGGATCGGGAAAAGAACAGATAATTCTTCTTGCCATTGAGGACATCACCGAACGTAAGGAGATAGAAGCCGGACTGGAAAAAACCCGCAAAGAACTTGTTGTGATTAAAAAATCCGCAGATGAAGCAAGTGAATTTGCAGAGAGTGTTATCAACACTGTGCGTGAACCTTTAATTGCACTTGATCAAGATTTAAGAGTAGTTAAACCCAACCGTTCCTTCTATGAGTTCTTTAAGGTAAGCCCTGAGGAAACAGTGGGAAAGCTAATATATGATCTGGGAAATCACCAATGGGATATTCCTAAACTAAGAGAGTTGTTGGAAACCATCCTTCCTCAAAAGACAACATTTGATAACTATGAGGTTGAACACGATTTTTCTACAATTGGCAAGCGCATTATGCTTTTGAATGCCCGGCAAATTCGAAGAGGAATTGGAGGCAAAGAACGGATAATTCTTCTTGCAATTGAAGACATTACAGAACGTAAAAAAAATGAGAACGAACTTTCAAAAGCAAAAGCAGAAGCCGAACGGGCAAATGTTGCAAAGAGTGAATTCCTTTCCCGTATGAGTCACGAACTTAGAACACCAATGAATTCAATTCTCGGCTTTGCACAATTAATGGATATGGGAGAACTGAATCCGGCTCACAAAAAAGGTGTGAATCAAATCTTGAAAAGCGGAAAGCATCTTTTAAATTTAATAAATGAAGTGCTCGATATGTCAAAGATTGAAGCTGGACGGCTGACTGTTTCACCGGAGCCAGTTGAGATTTTTGGTATTATTTTGGAAACGATTGATATTGTTCGTCATCTCGCTGATGAGAATCAAATCAAGCTCGAAGCAGATGCTTCAACTATTGAAAGACTCTTCATAAAAGCAGATCATCAGCGTTTGAAACAAGTTCTTCTGAATTTAATTACTAATGCAGTTAAGTATAATCGGCAAGGCGGTTCGGTTAAGGTTAAATGTAAAATACGGAAATCAGTATGTAATCCCACAGAAGCGGAATCTTCGCTTCGCTACAATATGGAGAATGGGGAAGTGAAAAAGGAGAATGTAATTAGGATTAGTGTGATTGATACTGGAAAAGGTATTGCAAAGGAATACATTGAAAAACTTTTTAATCCATTCGAACGCATTGGTGCTGAACGAACAGAAACCGAAGGTACCGGACTCGGATTAGCCATCTCTAAAAAATTGATGGAAGCAATGGATGGAAAAATTGGTGTTGAGAGTATAGCCGGCAAAGGAAGCACTTTCTGGATTGAACTGCCGCAGACGGAAAGTCAAAAGAATCGCTACGAACGAATAAATGAATTCTCAAAACCGGAAGATGAAATAATACAGAAAAGCAGAACTATTTTGTATATAGAAGATAATCTTTCGAACATACAGTTAGTTGAACAGATTTTAGTAATGCATCGTCCGTCGATTAATTTGATAACAAATATATATGGTAAAAATGCAGTTCAATTTGCAATTGATTACAAACCGGATTTAATTATGCTTGATCTAGATCTGCCAGACATGCATGGTAGTAAAGTGATAAAGCTGTTACAGGCAGAACCGAGAACAGCGGAAATACCGGTTATTATTCTCAGCGCGGATGCAATGACAAAACAGATCGAGCAATTAATGGAAAGCGGGGCTAAAGATTATCTCATAAAACCGATTGATGTTGTGCAATTTTTGAAAGTAGTAGATGAGTGGATGAGGGAAAGCAGTAAGGTGTAGAGAAAAGTGAGTATGGAGAAAAGAGTTTATAAAGGATTTAGGGATTTGATTGTTTATCAGGTGGCTTTCAAATTGGCTTTGGAAGTTTTCGAAATATCTAAATCATTTCCGAAATAAGAAAAATATACTCCCATAGATCAGATTCGGAAATCATCAACAGCTGTTTCTGCAATAATTGGAGAAGCATGGGTTTATACAAGATATCCTAAATCTTTTATTAGCAAACTTATTGATTAAAAAGGAAAAGCTGCTGAAGTTTGGATTGATTTTGAACAGCTCATAATTATTCGAATGCATAAAAACAAAAATATTTTTTAGATAAATATGATGAAGTTGGAAGAATGTAAAAAAGTATAATTACTCAACCGGAAAAATTTTGCAAATGAAAAACTCGATACTCTTTACGCAGTTCTCACAACTTAACAGAAAAGAGAGTTTAAAATGCTAATTGATAATTTAACTGGAAAGAAACAATGATAGATTCATCACTAAAAAATGCAAACATACTAATTGTAGATGATCAACAGGCTAACCTGGATGTTCTTACCGGGTTGCTTGATGTAAAAGGTTTTACAAACTATACAACAATTAAAGATTCTCGGCAAGTTATGAGTTTGTTCGAAGAGTTCCATCCGGATTTAATTCTGCTTGATCTGAACATGCCGCACTTAAACGGTTTTCAAGTAATGATGCAATTGAAAGTTCATATTCCAGCCAATACATACTTCCCCATATTAGTACTCACTGCCGATATAACTCATGAATCTAAACAAAAAGCGCTTGCCGGAGGCGCAAGTGATTTTCTTGCAAAACCGTTTGATTTGATAGAAGTTGACCTTAGAATAAAAAACCTTCTTAATGCCCGATATCTTCACCAACAATTAGAAAATCAAAATCTGATTTTAGAAGAAAAGGTGAAGGAAAGAACCAAAGAACTTGAAAGGAGAAACATAGAATTACTGGCAGCAAAAGAGCAAGCCGAAGAGTCGGATAAACTGAAATCTGAATTCCTTAATCAGATGTCGCACGAAATAAGATCTCCATTGAATGATGTTTTGAGTTTTACAAATTTATTAAGAGAAGAATTCGTAGAAAAACTAACACCGGATTTTTTAGACTATTTTGGTATTGATTCTGCCGGTCATAGACTGATTAGAACTGTTGATTTAATTTTGAATGTATCTGAAATGCAAGTGAGTACATATGAACCATCTTTTAGAGAATTTGATTTACTAAAAGAAATTATTGGAAAAATTATAAATGAGAATAAGGAAATAATAGAAGATAAGGGACTTAAATTTAATTTCTTCTCAGTTCTTTCAGAAGCGGTGATAGTCGGTGATCTATACAGTATCTACCAAATATTCGTGAATTTAATAGACAATTCTATTAAGTATACAAAGAAAGGATACATTTCGGTTAACGTTTCAAAAAATGAACAAGGAATAACTGTCAGTATCGATGATACCGGAATAGGTATATCAGAAGAATTTTTGAAAATAATGTACCACCCGTTTATGCAAGAGGAGAGAGGAAACTCTGAAAGATATAATGGAAACGGCTTAGGTTTTTCACTCGTAAAAAAATATTGCGATTTGAACAAAATAGCTCTTATGGTAGAATCAAAGAAAGAGGTAGGAACTAAGTTTACTCTGTTTTTTACTTGTCCAAAATAATTAAATAAATTGAGAACCTATTATTACACTCTGGTAACTAAAATGAAATGAAAAATTTCTTTTGATTAAATGAAAAATGCAACCACTAACAAATTGCTCAACAAAGACGTCGTTTTTCAATACGGAGTTGTTTTAATTATTACGTTGTGACTATAAACTAAGTTGCTCTTTAATATTTGAGCTTTACCCAAATGGTAGATACAGAAAAAAAGTATTAGATTATTTATATGGAGTTGCTCATGAAATTTAGAAGAAGACAATCTAAAATGTTAGGTGATAATTTAACTGGAAAGAAACCATGATAGATTTAACACTTAAAAATGCAAACATACTTATTGTAGATGATCAGCAGGCTAACCTGGATGTTCTAACTGGGCTGCTTGATGCTAAAGGTTTTACAAACTATACAACAACTAAAGATCCTACGCAGGTTATTTGTTTGTTTGAAGAGTTCAATCCGGATTTAATTTTGCTTGATCTGAACATGCCACACTTAACCGGTTTTGAGGTGATGATGCAATTGAAAGTTCTTATTCCAGCCAATACTTACTTCCCCATATTAGTACTCACTGCCGATATAACACCGGAATCTAGACAAAAAGCGCTTGCCGGAGGCGCAAGTGATTTTCTTACAAAACCATTTGATTTGATAGAAGTTGACCTTCGAATAAAAAATCTGCTTAATGCCCGCTATCTTCATCAGCAATTAGAAAATCAGAATCTGATTTTAGATGAAAAGGTGAAGGAAAGAACCAAAGAACTTAAAAAGACAAACATAGAATTAATAGCTGCTAAAGAAAAAGCCGAGCAGTCAGATAAACTGAAATCCGAATTCCTCAATCAGATGTCGCACGAAATAAGATCTCCAATGAATGTCGTCTTGAGTTTTTCAAATTTATTAAGAGAAGAGATGTTAGAACAAATAACACCGGATTTTTTAGGATATTTTGATGGAATTGATTCTGCCGGTCATAGACTGATTAGAACTGTTGATTTGATTTTGAATGTTTCTGAAATGCAAGTGGGTACATATGAACCATCTTTCAGCGAATTTGATTTATTAAAAGAAATTATCGGAAAAATTATAAATGAGAATATGAAAATAATAGAAGATAAGGGACTTAAATTTAATTTCCACTCAAACCTAACAGAAGCCGTGGTATTTGGTGACCATTACAGCATCTTTCAAATATTTGTGAATTTAATAGACAATTCTATTAAGTACACAAAGAAAGGATACATTTCGATTAACGTTTCAAAAAATGAACAAGGCATTAATGTTAGCATAGAGGATACCGGTATAGGTATATCTGATGAATTTATGAAAATGATGTACAATCCTTTTATGCAAGAGGAGAGAGGAAGCTCTAGAAGATATGATGGGAACGGTTTAGGTCTTTCACTCGTAAAAAAATATTGCGATTTGAATGGAATAAATATTACGGTGGAATCAGAAAAAGGTGCAGGAACTAAGTTTACTTTGGTTTTTACCCGTACAAATTAATTATATCAACGTAGTAATAATTTACCCGGAAGCAGCGTGATGAAAAGAAAAAATAAATTGCTAATCGTAGAAGATGATGGATTAAATCAAAAGGTCTATAAAGCTACTCTACCAAATTATTATGAGTTAAAAATCTGCGGTAATGATGAAGAATTTTATGCTGCGCTAAAAGAAAATGAGTACGACTTATTCATAATCGATTTAGCGCTGAACTGCGGAAAAAACGGAATTGATTTGGTAAGGGAGCTAAGGAAAATGGAAAAATACAAAGACACACCAATTATAGTTATTACTGCATTCGCGTTTAGAAAAGACAAAGATATTTCTATGTCTGCGGGTGCAACAAAGTTTATTAGTAAACCCTTCAATAAAGAAACTTTGTTAACGGAGATAAAAAAATATTTTAATTAGTTAGCAATATTTAGAACCATGTTCGTAATTAATTTTCAAATATCACAAGCGATTTATCAAAGATTACAAACAATATACAATCAGGAAAAGGAACAATAGGAAGGCTGTTAATGGATCATTCGGTGGTTCAAAATTTCGATTCTACTTTAGTTAATTTGACAGAAGGTTCATCTGGGTTTAGAATACTTATGGATTAGGCAAAAAAAGTTAGCTGTTGTGGGGTTTTCAAAATTTGAAAATTTAAAATAGAGTTTGATAATTTTTTGTAAAGTTAGAAAGAATATCCTGTTCAATAATAAATTGGTAAAAAACCTAATAGAATTAGGGAAATGAATATTCGAAAATTAGAAACGTAAAATTATAGTTTAAAATATTTACTCAACAATAATTCCTTTCATTAAATCCGATAACGTCAGGGATTGACTCATCCAAAGGATGTAGTCCTATTTTCATCCTTTTGCTCTATTGATATACCTTTTCACTATTCACAAATTATACTATTAAAAAATCCGATTGTTTTTAATTGAAAAAACGTCTGCAACGTATTGGGATTATTGTGGTTTTTGGAAACAGTGTGAATTTAGTTGTCAAAAGGCAGTAACCGAAAAAGAACATAATTCTTTTACACAATTAAAGGCGATGTTCATTACATAAAGGAGAGACTCAAGCCGCAAACACGCCTGTGGGAACCCACCACTATGTGGGCGGTTTCTAACTATAATAACAATGACAAGAATCTCAAAAACAACCTATTAGTATTTCGGTAGCTAACAAATAATTTAATTAGGAGAACGCATGAAAAACATATTTATCGGTATTCTTAGTATAGTATTCTTTGTTTTCATCAATGGTTGTTCCCGTAATACAGACCCTCAGGTCCGCATCCGGAACGAACAGTTGAACAAAGTCAAAGTGAATATACAGACATCAGGAAGCAACAAATTCAGCATTGACGATATCGAACCCGGGCAAACAACGGAATATCAAACCGCTCCTGAAGGAAATATTACTGCGACTGCTGTTTTCCAGAATGAGTCGGTATCGTTCCTTGCCGCAAAGAATACTCATTACACAATTGTCATTAGTACAGGCAAACCACCTTTACTTCGTATCGATCAATAATTGTGTGAATATATAAGGATAAACTTGTAAATGCATATGAGCTTGGAAGTAGCTGATTATTCTTTTTTGAAGGAACTCCGCAAAGGATTGTTAAATGTATTCTAAATGAATAAAGTACAATTAATTTTCGCGATGGAATCTTGACATCATAGGAAGGTTATATCACCCAAAAGATGTAGTTCCTTTTTCATCCCCTTGCCCTATTTACAAGCGCAAAACACATACGTAACTTTTTAACAGTAAATAACGAAAACTAATTTATCTGAGGAGTTAATTTATTATGAACAAAATGAAAAACTATTTTAAGGTTTGGTTAATACCACTGCTACTAGTGATAATTATGGCTAGTTGCGACAACAGAGATGGAATCACTTTTCCCCCGGTTGTCACTACACCAACAGTGAGTTCAACAAATCCTATTAATGCCGCAACAGATGTGGCTTTCAATAATAAAATCACTGCAACTTTTAGTGAAGCGATGGACTCTTTAACAATTACCACCGCATCATTTACATTGATGCAAGGTACATCGTTTGTATCTGGTACTGTGTCTTATACAGGCACCACAGCCACTTTTGCACCGTCAAGTAATCTTGCGCCAAATACCATATATATAGCAACGATTACAACAACGGCTAAGAATCTTGGAGGCAGCGCGTTGGCAAAAAACTATGTTTGGAACTTTACAACAGGTGCAGCAGCTGTCGTCACGCCACCTACTGTAAATTCTACAGATCCGGTTAATGCTGCCACAGGTGTGCCTATCAACCAGAAAATTGCCGCAACTTTTAGTGTGGCTATGGATGCAACAACTATTACAGCATCGACATTTACCTTGTTACAAGGTACAACGCCAGTTTCCGGCTTTGTATCCTACACAGGTACAACGACAATTTTTGCACCGGCAAGCAATCTCGCACCAAATACCGCTTATACAGTCACGATTACAACCGGGGCTAAGGATCTTGCTGGCATTGCTCTGGTAAATAATTATGTATGGAGCTTCACAACGGGCGCAACAGTAGTCATCACTCCACCAACTATAAGTTTTACAGACCCTGCTAATGCCGCAACAGGTGTGGCTTTCAACCAGAAAATTGCAGCAACTTTTAGTAAAACAATGGATGCCTCAACTATTACCAATGCAGTATTTACTCTAATGCAAGGTACAACACCAGTTTCAGGCTTTGTGTCCTACTCCGGTACAACTGCAATTCTTGCTCCGGCAAGTAACCTCTTACCAAATACTGAATATACAGTCACGATTACAACCGGGGCTAAGGATCTTGCAGGCATTGCTCTGGCAAATAACTATATTTGGAAATTTACAACTGGCGCAGCAGCAGTTATCACGCCACCCACAGTAAGTTTTACAGATCCAGCTAATGTTGCAACTGGTGTGCCTTTTAACCAGAAAGTAGCTGCAACTTTTAGTAAGACAATGGATGCTTCAACTATTACAACTGCAACATTTACCTTAATGCAGGGTACTACATTTGTATCTGGTACCGTAAGCTATATTGGTATTACAGCGACTTATATACCATCTACCAATCTTGCACCAAACACAACATACACAGCCACGATTACAACCGGGGCTAAGGATCTTGCAGGTAATGCTTTGGTAAATAATTATGTATGGAGCTTTACAACAGGCGCGGGAGCGGTAATCACTCCACCAACTGTAAGTTTTACAGATCCTGCTAATGCTGCCACTGGTGTACCTTTGAACCAGAAAATTGCCGCAACATTTAGTAAGACAATGGATGCTTCAACTATTCAAACATCGACATACAGCTTAATGCAAGGTACAACTCCAGTTTCAGGCTTTGTGTCCTACACTGGCACAACTGCCACTTTTGCACCTGCAAGCAACCTCTTACCAAATACTGAATATACAGCCACGATTACAACCGGGGCAAAGGATTTGGCAGGCACTCCTCTTGTAAATAACTATGTTTGGAAATTCACAACAGGTGCAGCAGTGGTCATCACTCCACCTACAGTAAGTTCTACGGATCCTGTTAATGCTGCCATAAGCGTACCTTTGAACCAGAAAATTGCCGCAACTTTTAGTAAAACAATGGATGCCTCAACTATTAGTACAGCAACATTTACCTTAATGCAAGGTACAACACCAGTTTCCGGCTTTGTGTCCTACTCCGGCATAACTGCCACTTTTGCACCGGCAAGTAACCTCTTGCCAAGTACTATATATACAGCCACAATTACAACCGGGGCTAAGGACTTGGCAGGCACAGCTCTGGTAAATAACTATGTATGGAGCTTTACAACAGGAGCAGGAGTGGTCATTACTCCACCTACAGTAAGTTCTACAGACCCGGTTAATGCTGCCACAGGTGTAGGCTTAAACAAACAAATAGCCGCAACTTTTAGTAAGACAATGGATGCCTCAACTATTAGTACAGCAACATTTACCTTAATGCAAGGTACAACACCAGTTTCCGGCTTTGTGTCCTACTCCGGTATAACTGCCACTTTTGCACCGGCAAGCAACCTATTACCAAATACTATATATACAGCCACAATTACAACCGGGGCTAAGGACTTGGCAGGCACAGCTCTGGTAAATAACTATGTATGGAGCTTTACAACCGTTATCCCATATTCAATAACGTTATCATCAAATCCATCGGAAGGCGGAACTACAAATGGAGGTGGTACATATAATCCAGGCTCTTCAGTAACAGTAACCGCAACACCAAATCCAGGATACACATTTACTAACTGGACAGAGAACGGAATGGAAGTATCTACAAATGCAAATTATCAGTTTAATATAAGTGGAAACAGAACATTAATAGCAAACTTTAGTGCTATACTGTTACAGTATACAGTAACGCTATCATCAAATCCATCAGCAGGCGGAACTACGAATGGAGGAGGTACATTTAATTCAGGCTCTTTAGTAACAGTAAATGCAACACCAAATCCAGGATACACATTTACTAACTGGACAGAGAACGGAATGGAAGTATCTACAAATGCAAATTATCAGTTTAATATAAGTGGAAACAGAACATTAATAGCAAACTTTACTGCAGGAGGACCAACGATAGATCTTGGAGCGGCAGAAACTTTTGGAGGTTTTGGAGGCACTGCTGGATTAACCAATCAAGGAATCTTTACGGTTGTTAATGGAGATATTGGAAGCACTGCTGCTTCTACTTTGATAACCGGATTCCACGATACCGGCGGGAATGTGTTTACTGAAACACCACTTAATATCGGTACAGTAAATGGAACAATAAACTGTGCACCACCAGCTCCGGGCACTGCTGAAAAATTTGCAATAGCTCAGCAGGCTTTGGCTGATGCCACATCAACATTCAATTACCTCGCCGGTCTTCCGGGAGGTCCTGATCCAGGTGCGGGTGAACTAGGTGGATTAGTTTTAGCCCCGGGTACCTATACTGCTGCTGCAGGAACATTTAAAATAACTTCCGGCGACCTCACTCTCGATGCTCAAGGTAACCCGAATGCCGTATGGGTCTTTCAGATGGCAGCATCACTAACAGTAGGTCAAGCCGGACAAGCCCGTAGCATTATTCTTGTTGGCGGCGCTCAAGCTAAAAATATTTATTGGCAGGTAGGCAGTGCAGCCACTATTAATGGAGCCGGGGGTGGCACCATGGAAGGTACTATAATATCATATTCAGGAGTTACCTTCTCTACTGCAGGTAACGTTATATTAACAACGTTGAATGGCAGAGCATTGAGTCTTATTGGTTCAGTTACAATGGTGAACACTATCATTAATATTCCTTAATCATGAATGGTTTAGGTGAGGAGGTACTATCTCCTCACCTTATATTTTTAAAATGAGCGCAATATATAGGCTCCACTGCTTGGAGAATAGATCGGAAATTGATTTAATAGTATTGAGTTAAACAGAAATTCAATATTTCAAAAATAATAAAGGAGTCATGAAATGAAAAATATTTTAATAACGCTTGCTTTTATATTAACTATTGGCGTTGGCGTTTCTCAAGCACAGACAGCAACCGATAGTTGGGCATTCGGTTTTGGTTTAAGTTATCCGAGATTATACTCGGTAAACGTAACCTCAATAAACTCTAATTTCGGAGCGTATCTTTCAATCCAACGAAATTTTTCTGAGCATGTTGGATTAAGGTTGAAAGGTGGTTATTCTTACATGGAAGGACAATGGATCGATGCATCTTCTCAATTAATTAAAGGAAGAACAAACCTTTTAACAGGCGATCTTGATTTGCTATATTATTTTTCTCCATGCGAATCGGTTTCACCTTATCTTTTTGCTGGAATGGGCGGTAATTATAAAAAAATAAATAACGCACAAACACCATTTCCGGATGATAACAAATTTGGGACACAATTAAATGTAGGTGCCGGCGGGGAATTTAAGCTATTTCCAAATTGGAGTTTAGTAACAGAGTTTGGTTATCATGTTACAAACAATTCAGAACTTGACGGCACTATTGCCCCGACTGAGTTAAATGGACGCGATTCATATATAGTTCTTAGCGCAGGCTTAAATTTCTATTTTGATAAAGGCAAACCATCAAAGCAGTGCGAGCCTTGTCAGGGAATGACCATGGAAATGAAAGACATGACAGATTATAATAAAATTGAAGATATGATTGTGAAGCATATACCTAAAGAAGTTATAAAAGAAGTTATTAAAGAAGTTCTTGTTGATAAATATATTGTAGCAATTTCAGATGACAGATTGGTACTGGTTGGTGTAAATTTCGCGTTCGATAAATCTGATCTTTTACCGGAGTCATACCCTGTGCTTGATAAGGGCGTGAAGTTATTAAACGATAAACCCAATGTTAATGTTGAAATCGAAGGCTATTGTGATTATATAGGCTCCGATGCTTATAACCAAACACTTTCAGTAGAAAGAGCTCAAACAGTTAAAGCTTATCTTGTTTCTAAAGGTATAGCTGAAAACAGACTTACAACTGTTGGTTACGGAAAAACCAATCCAATTGCAGATAACGAGACAGAAGAAGGCAGAGCATTGAACAGAAGAATTGTGTTTAGAATTATTAAGTAACTAAGTTTTTTTAGCAATGTATTAATATTCCTGTAACTTAATGTTAAAAGGACTCTAATGGGAATTTTGATTCAATCTAGATAAACCAACTGAAACTATCTAAGGTATAAATAATTTGTCATGGCTTAGCCATTACTACATAACTAACTACTATAAAGGAGAATCTAAAAATGCGAAGAATCTGTTTTGCCATTTTAATTTTGGGAATTTTAATTGTTTTTGCGGTTCCTCTAAAAGCGCAAGTAAGTTTTAATCTCGGCTTTAATTTAGGTATCCAGCCAGCATGGGGACCCACTGGTTATGATTATGTTGAATATTATTACTTGCCGGATATTGAAGTCTATTACAATGTTCCTCAACATCGTTATTATTATAATGATGGAGGACGCTGGATTAACAGATCATCCTTACCTTCACGTTTTCGTAGTTATGATTATTATAATTCTTATAAAGTAGTTGTGAATGAACGTGAACCTTGGCGAAATCATGATAACTACCGGGAAAAATATTCCTCTTTTAAAGGTAGACACGACCAGCAGCCAATCCGTGATAGTCGGGATTCAAAATATTTTGCGAACAAAAACCATCCTGAACATAATCAGTGGGTTAAGCAGCAAAAGCATGATAATGGTAATCGCGATGGGTGGAATAAAGGGAATAATGACAACGAAAGAAATAAAGCTAACAAACAAAATAATAAGCGTGATAGAAAAGAAAACGGCAAGAAAAAAAGATAAAAGGATTGCAGAATCAAATAAATTGAAATCCGGTTTTGAATTAGCTGTGTTATTACGATGACATAACTGATAAGTAATTTAGAATGAACAATGAATTTCTCAATCAGGGAATTAATTATTTTTTGTTTGTTTTTAATTTTTAACTTTTTAAACAAGCAACTCCTAACCCAAAAGATGTAGTTCCTTTTTCATTCCTTTGCTCTATTTACTCGTCTTTCATTTCTTTCTATCATTGGTGTAGTAAATATTGGAACAATACAGGTCTTAAGTGTTTACCATAACTAAATTATAAACTATAAAAGAGGTTTTTATGAAAATCTATACAAATGATCCGATAACTGCACTAAACAGATGGGCGCACTTACTTGAAGCTATACTATTTATTGCTTTTATGGTGCCTGCAGTTACCATGTCCCAATCTACTCCATCACCAGTGAATCTTGGTACATCTGGAGATTTTGTGATTCTGGCAAAAACAGGAATCTCAGCCACGGGTGTAACACAAATTACTGGTGATATTGGAGTCAGTCCAATTGCGGCAACAGGAATAACCGGATTTGGATTAATAATGGACCCCTCCGGTACATTTTCTACATCATCTTTAGTCATTGGAAAAGTATATGCCGCCGACTATACTGACCCAACGCCCACTAAAATGACTACCGCTGTAAGCGATATGGAAACCGCGTATACCGACGCCGCTGGACGAACATTACCTAATTATACTGAATTGTACGCCGGAGATCTTACTGGGCAGAACCTCACTCCCGGACTTTATAAATGGAATAGTGGGATTCTAATCTCTGCTGGTGGTGTAACTATTTCAGGCGCTACAAGTGATGTATGGATCTTTCAAATTGCACAGAATCTAACCTTGGCTAACGGAGCCATTGTTACTTTAAGTGGTGGCGCACAGGCTTCCAACATTTTCTGGCAGGTAGCTGGCCAGGTTAATCTTGGAACCACAGCGGCAATGAAAGGAATTATATTGTGCCAAACACAGATTGTTATGAGTACGGGTTCCACACTGAATGGTAGAGCGCTCGCACAGTCTGCAGTTACTTTAGACGCCAATACCGTCACAATTAATTATGCTAATATTCCGATTGAGCTGACTTCATTCTCAGCCACAGCAGATAAGAATGATGTTATTCTTTCCTGGAGTACAACCACAGAGACAAATAATCAGGGATTTGAAATACAAAGAAGGAATACAAATAACAATGAATTTGAAAGAGTTGGTTTTGTAAAAGGTAATGGTACTACAACAGCAGTTAAAATTTATACGTTTAGTGATAAAGATATTTTAGCCGGCAATTATGGCTACCGGCTGAAGCAGGTTGATTATGATGGCAGGTTTGAATATTCTGATGAGATTGAGATCAATATAACTCGCCCATTAGAATATGTAATTACTCAAAATTATCCGAATCCATTCAACCCCACATCTGCAATTAGGTATGCTATACCAAAAATAGATTTTGTAAAAATAAGTATTTATGATATGCTTGGGAAAGAGATTAAAGTGTTAGTAAATGAGGAGAAAACTCCTGGAAATTATGAGATAATCTTCGATGCAAAAGAATTGGCAAGCGGAATATATTTCTATAAAATCAATGCAGGAGAATTTTCCCAAATCAAGAAAATGATTTTGATGAAATAAAAATCAAAAATATTTTTAATAAAAAGCCGGAGTGGATAGCCCTGGCTTTTTACTTCTCAATTGGATTAATCATTTACAATACTGCCATCCCTTAATTGCTGAATAAGCATCGAGTAAACTCACCCAAAAGATGTAGTTCCTTTTTCATCCCTTTGACCGATTGAAAACTTTCCAATTTCTAATGATAATGTAACTGGAAAAAATCCATTATTCTTTTAAGGTGGAAAAATGATAAGAGTAAGTATTTCTTCTTCGGAAGAAAAATACGTTATACAGTTAAGACACAAAATTGATTATGTAATTGAAAAGAAATTCAAAAGATCAAAATCTTTAAATAAAAGAACAGTCTATGTTTTTGTACAATTATTCTTATCAATAACAAAACTGATTTTTTTAGAACTTTTTGCAGTTGCTTTGCTGCCTAAAACTTGGTATAGCAAACTAATTGATATGAAGGCAAATCAATCGATAAATAAAAATATCCTTTTGTAAAAATAATTTAACTACATAAAAAAGAAATACTTTTTTAAATGGAAATGGATATTAACCTTGGAACAAATTATTAAAAATTCAACTCTCAACCGGATTGCCTTCATTGGAAATTATTTACCACGGCAATGTGGAATTGCTACATTTACAACTGATCTGTGCGAAGCCATCGCCGAAAAATACAGTAGTACAACATGCATTGCGCTGCCCGTAAACGATGTGTTAACTGGTTATGCTTATCCAAAAAGAGTTCGATTTGAACTTACAGAAAAAGACATAGATTCTTACTTAAGAGCCTCGGATTTTTTAAATATAAATAATGTTGACCTGGTGTGCCTGCAATTCGAGTATGGAATTTTCGGTGGAAAAACAGGAAGCCACATCCTGGCGCTCTTGCGTGGATTACGCATGCCAATCGTAACAACTTTGCACACTATACTAAAAGACCCAAACTCTGAGCAGAGGCGAGTATTGGAAGAAGTCGCAGCATTATCAGATCGTTTAGTGGTGATGAGCGAACTCGGTGCTGAATTTCTGAATGATATTTATCATGTGGCTTTGGATAAAGTCGATATGATTCATCATGGAATACCGGATGTACCATTTGTAGATCCAAGTTTTAATAAAGATTTATTTGGAGTTGAGGGTAAAATAGTTTTATTAAGTTTTGGTTTGCTCTCATCAAGCAAAGGAATCGAAACAGTTATATCTGCACTACCAGAGATTGTTGCCCGTTATCCCAACGTTGTTTATATCGTAGTTGGCGCAACACATCCACATGTTATTCAACAAGAAGGTGAAACCTACCGCTTGTCTTTGCAATGGCTGGCTAAACAGAAGGGAGTAGAAGGTAATGTTATTTTTTACAACCGTTTTGTTAATTTGGAAGAACTTGTTGAGTTCATTAGTGCTGCAGATATTTATATTACTCCCTATCTAAATGAGGCACAGATAACTTCCGGAACTTTGGCTTATACATTGGGAGCCGGTAAGGCAGTCATATCTACACCATATTGGTATGCGCAAGAAATTCTTTCAGAAGGAAGGGGAGTGTTGGTTCCATTCCGCGATCATAACGCTATGGCGGAGCAGGTTATTAACTTGTTGGACAACGAATCGGACCGGCATGCAATGCGCAAGCGTGCTTATAAGTTTGGGCGGGCGATGATTTGGTCCGAAGTGGCGCAACGGTATATGGAAAGCTTTGAACGTGCACGAACTGAACGTCGTCATTATATTCCACCAGGATTTATAGCGAAGGCACTCGATAAATATCCGGGTGAATTACCTCCGCTAAAATTGGATCACTTACAAAATATGACTGATGAAACCGGTATGTTGCAGCATGCTCTTTTTACCGTTCCAAATTATTCTCATGGATATACAACCGATGATAATGCTCGTGCTCTTTTGGTAAGTATCCTTTTAGATGAACTTGGAACCCGTGAAAGCACTGGATTAGCATCCCGCTATCTCGCTTTCCTTGGATTTGCTTTCAACGATGAAACAAAACGGTTCCGAAATTTTATGGATTACCAACGTAATTGGTTGGAAGATAAAGGTTCTGATGATTGTCATGGTCGCGCACTTTGGGCTTTAGGAACCGTATTAAATCATTCTAATACTCTTGCACTCAATAGTATGTCTGGTTGGTTGTTCGAACAAACTTTACCAAGTATTCTTCAAACTACCAGCCCGCGCGCATGGGCATTTGCTCTAATTGGCATTCATGAGTATTCACAAAAATTTGGTGGTGACCGCATGGCAGGACAGGTACGGGATGAATTGGCAGGACGACTTCTGACATTATATCAAAATAATTGTTCGGAAGAATGGCACTGGTTTGAAAAAGCACTTTCATATTGCAACGCTGCATTACCGCATGCTTTACTAATATGTGGTAAATCAATTCCTAACAAAGCGATGACCGATGCCGCATTGGAATCTCTAAATTGGCTTGCAAATTTGCAGCATGCAAGTGAAGGGCATTTTGTACCAATCGGTTCTAATGGATTTTATCAGCAAGGTGGTGAACGTGCCCGGTTCGATCAACAACCGATCGAAGCGCAAACAATGGTATCAGCTTGTTTGGAAGCCTTTAGAATTACCGGCGATAAAAAGTGGAGTAAAGAAGCCAGTCGTGCATTTGAATGGTTTCTAGGATATAATGATTTAAATCTTCCTATTTATGATCCAACCACGGGAGGTTGTAGAGATGGTTTGCATCCCGATCGTGCAAATGAGAATCAGGGAGCAGAATCTACCCTCGCCTTTCTGCAATCATTGTTGGAGTTGCGTTTGGCAAAACAGACACAATTATCTATGGAGTCATTATTAAAATAAATGTTGTTTGTTCTAATTAAAATTATGAAAGCAAGTTATAAATTTGGAAAAGCTGCGGAAGAAAAATTTCTTCGAGTTATTTTACTAACGCGTATAAAAAAAATTATATGAATCACATTTAATAAAAGAATTACACTATGAAATTATATAAGAAATTAATTATGCCTTCAGTCTTGTGTTGCTTAATGGTTCTTTTAGAAAGTTGTTCATCTTCCATACTTGTTGATGTTTGGAATGATCCTACATTTAATGAATCTCCTTTAAAGAAAATACTTATCATCGCTATAAGAAAAGATCCTGTTCAAAGGAGAATTTGGGAGGATGCTTTTATTGGGGAGTTATCCAAACATGGTGTTAAAGCAACATCATCTTACAGTTTGTTCCCAGATGCATTACCGGATTCAAATCAAATATTTGAGACTGTTTAACAAAATGAATTTGATGGAATATTAATGACTCGTCTTCTTCGCAAGGAAACGGAAACACATTATGTGGAGAGCTATGTTACTTCAGAGATGAAAACAAGATACAACCCTTTTAGAAAAATATATTCCACATATTATCAGGACGTTCAGCATCCTGGTTATATTGATTCTCAAATTGTCGATCGTAGAGCAATAGAAGTTTGGGTGATTAGAGATAAAGAAAGAATAATTTGGGGGGCTACAAGTAATACTCCTGAACGGAATTCAGTGGAAGCTGTTAAAATTGATATTGCTAATCTTGTGATATCTGAATTAGTGCGAAATTCAATTATTAAACCTTAGAGGTAAAAAGATGGTGCAAAATACAATTGAAAAAATTGAAGAGAAGATTTTTAATTATGATTCCTTTATTGACAAAGATAAAATTGAGATTCTGAATTTGCTGGCATCACTGAAGCATGAAATGACGAAGTTTTCGGACACTCATACTGAACATGCTGAGAGTATTACTGGATTTATCGAGCTCTCAACAAGTGAAGTAATGCGCAGGGAGAAAAATCCAGCCCAACTAAAATCAGCAGTTGATAGCTTGTCTGCTTCGGTGAAAGGCTTTGAAGAATCACACCCGCAATTAGTAGAAAATGTGAATTACATTGCCAGTGTATTAGCTAACATGGGAATCTGAAATATTATGAATGGAAAGCAAATAGTAATTGGAATATTTGAAAATGAGTCATATGCTCTAATTGCCAAAAGAGATCTAAGAGCAGTTGGCATTAGTGCATATATACTAAAAGATGGTGGTGGTGTATTTTTCCCTTTGTTGAGTCAAGCCGAAGGAGTGCAACTGATTATCCCTGATACTCAATTAGAAGAAGCTAAGAAAATACTTCAAACAAAATTTATTTGACAAATTAAGGAAGGTTCAAAATCATGAATTCAAAAAATGTTGGAATCAGCATACTAATTATAGGTTTAGTGATGACACTTTATACCGGATATAATTATGTAACAAGAGAAAAAATTGTTGAGGTTGCTGGAATTCAAATAACAAAAGAAAAAGATCATTCGGAAAGTTGGTCTCCATTTATCGGTATAGGAGTAATGGTAATAGGCGGGATTGTTTTTACATTTAGTAAGAAAAATAATCCAGGGTAAAAGTAAATTAAATTGTTAGCTGGTCGAAAAAAATGATAGCGAAGATTTACATAGCACGGAGAAAAATTTGAAGAAAAAAGTTGGATTGTGGATTGACCACAAAAAAACGGTATTAGTAAGCATTACTGGTGAAGTGGAAGAGATTAAGACAATCACTTCAGATATGGAAAAACATGTCAGATTTTCAGGTTCAGCCCAAAATTATTCAGAAGAGGACCAGTTGGATAGAAGATTCACTAACCATCTTAACAAATACTACGATGAGGTAATTTCTTTTGTTCGGGATGCAGAATCGGTTCTGATAGTTGGACCTGGTGAAGCGAAAGTTGAATTCAAAAAACGTTTAGAGAATGAACCGCAAATTGGAAGGGTAGTTAACCTTGAAACAACCGACAAGATGACTGAACCCCAAATCGCAGCGAAAGTCCGTGAATACTTTTTAAAATAACGATTCTAAATAATTAGGAAACAAAAGTTGGATATTGATTAATTTTGTCACGCAATTAAAATACAGTAATCTATTTAAACAAATAACCTTGGGAGCGTTGGGATTAATAGGGGCAAGTATTATCCTAATCATTACAAGTCGGCACGGTGCAGGTTTAACACCAGACTCAGTCGCTTATATATCAGCTGCAAGAAATTTAGCTGAAGGTCATGGTCTGCTTACATTTAATGGTTTATATTTAGTTGTTCAGCCTCCTCTGTATCCAATCATTTTAGCTATAATAAAAAAAATAATATTGATAGACCCGCAAATATCAGCAGGTTATTTAAATGCTGTTCTTTTTGGATTTATAATATATCTGTCTGGATTATTATTGTTAAGATATTTGAATTCATTTGTGTTGGTGTTTTTAGGAACTGTGTCAGTACTAATTTCATATACACTTGTTCAAGCTTCTTTGATGGCATTGTCAGAACTTCTTTTTATTTTTCTTGTGCTTTTATTTTTTTATAATTTTGGTACATATCAATCAAAGCGGAACTTTGTTTCCCTTTTCCTTTTTTCGGTTTCCACAGCCTTGGCTTGTATTACTCGTTACACCGGTGTGGTTATTATTTTAACAGGTATAGCCGGCATCCTTTTGTGGGGAAGAAATAACATTAAAGAAAAATTATGGCATTCATTTATCTTTATTCTTATCTCTGTATTGCCAATTACTGTTTGGATAATTAGAAATTATTCTATTTCCGGTACCCTTGTTGGAGAAAGAGCAGCTTCTTCCTATACTCTATTTGAGAATTTTAGATTTTTAATCAACACAATTCTGCCCTGGTACTTTCCATTGAATTACACCGGACTATATTTTGTTTTTATAATTCTAATTGTAGCAATGTGGCTTTTATTTGGATTAGATTCAGACAAATCTTTGAACAGAGAAGCAATTAAACTAATTAGTCCAAGTCTTTTCTTTGTAATTTCCTATACTTTGGTCATCGTCATTTCATCAACTACAACAGCTTATGATCAAATATCTGATCGATTACTCTCTCCGATTTATGTTCCCATAATTTTCATTTTGTTTTTTATTTCCGATAAAATTTTAAGTTGGCTAACTAAATCTTTTCATTTAAAATCATTAACCGTTTTCTTAATTCTAATTTTAGTTCTGTTGATGGGAAACCCTGTCAGTAGTTCAGTACATATAATTAAAGAGTATATAGAGCAATCCGGTCTTGGATATAGTGGTGCTTTATGGAGGGCAAGTGAAACAATTGAATATCTTAACCGGCATAAGATATTGGAAAAACATTATACTTTATTTAGTAATGAACCGGATGCTGTTTATATTCTAACAAATTTAAATACTAAGCGAAGTCCCGCCAAAACATTTTACAATTCTCCTCAACTTTTTTTTAATTATCCAGACCAAAAGGATATTTGGCAAAATGCTAAAAATATATGCCTCATTTGGTTAAATGAAACTAATCGCAGCTTCCTTTTTACAATTGATGAACTACAAGAAAACATAAAGATGACAGAAATTGCACGCCTGAAAGATGGGGAGATTTATACTTTTTCAATTAATTGATATTATCAGACAAATTTCAATACCAAAGGATGTAGTTCTTTTTTCATCCTTTTGGACTATTGCTTTTGTCTACGATTATACCCATTCTTTTGATGGTTAATAGTAATAATGGTTAATAGTAATAATTGTTCATCTATAAGAATAATTTAAATAAAGATTTAAAAGATGGATACTGATTTTAGAACAATTAGCAATGATGAGATAATTTAACCGATGAAAAAGTCTATCCCAAAAGTAATCATTGTATCGATATTTGACTCACCGGAATTGCATACATCAGCCAATATAATCGATGCAGACGGGTTTATTACAAAATCGCAGATAGGGGAAAAACTTATTCCAATGATCAAAAAACTATTTCCAAAATTAAATATGAATGGTACAGAATAGATACATTGATACATTATTACATCAAGTCGTAATTCCTGAAGTGAAAACAATAAGAGAGCATTTTTTATTTTATTTTTTCAGAGGAGAAGAATGGTAATGAAATCAAATAACAAAAAAAAAGCTTCAATTAAAAATTCATCTGCCGCAAAAAAGAAATTGAAATCCGTAGACGTTCAGTTGAAAGATCCAAAACAGATTGAAACTGAAGAACAAAAGAAAACTGCACATCTCAAGATTAAATCGGTTCCAATTCAAGAAGGCGATAAAGTTAGTAAAACGAGGAGAGTTAAACGTGATAGCACAGAACTCAAACAAGCGGAGGTAGCTTTGAAGATTAGCGAAAATAATTACCAGAATCTTTACGAGAATGCCCCGGTTGGTATTTATCGCACGAAGATTGACGGTTCTAAAATTCTTGAAATAAATAATACAGCATGCACAATGTTGGGTTTTACAAAAGAAGAAATGCTTAGCCAACCATCTGCTATACGATGGGCAGATATTGATAGACGAAATGAAATAATTACAATTCTGAAAAAATATGGAGTTGCAAATAACTTCAATGCGGATATTTTAACAAAAGATGGTTCAAAAATATCGTGTTTACTTTCCATGAATATGAATAAAACGGCTGGTTATCTCGAAGGTTTTATAGTGGATATTACAGAGCGTAAGCGCGCTGAAGAAGTAATTAACGATAATGAAAAACGCTTTAGAGATCTGATTGAATCGTTACCCCAACTTTTTTGGACTTGCAGGGTAGATGGACCATGCGATTATTTAAGCAAACAATGGGTGGAATATACCGGAATACCTGAAAAAGAACAGTTGGGCTATGGATGGCTTGAACAGCTTCATCCCGATGATAAAGACAGAACGGTTTCCGAGTGGATGGAAAAAGTAAAAACCGGAGAGAGCTTCGATATTGAATTCAGGATAAGAAGAGCCGACGGTATCTATCGATGGTTCAAAACAAGAGCCGTGCCGATGCGGGACACAAATAATATTATTATTAAGTGGTTCGGTTCCAATACTGAGTTTGATGGCTTGAAAAGAAGTCTGGAAACGCAGGAGAGATTAGTATCAACTATTGAATCATCAACAGATTTGATTTCTTATGCTGATTTAAATGCCAACATTCTTTATATGAATTTAGCTGGTAAGAAAATCCTCGGACTCAATGCTGATGATGATATTACTAACTCACATTACGCAAAGAGAAAGAAAGGTATTAAATTTCTGGTGACAAAAATCAGAGGTATGCGATGAAAAAAGAACTCTTAGAACTGTACACAGATTATTTAATGAGTTCATTTTCTTATACGACAGCCACGGGTCTATCAGTAATGTCAGAAGGGAAAATTAGTCACGATAAAGTAACCAGGTTTTTGAGTTCAGAAGATTTTACCCCAGCAGGACTATGGGGGTTAATCAAACCAACAGTAAGAGAAATAGAGTCCGCCTCTGGCGGAGAAGAAGGCTTAATAATAATAGACGACACGATAGAAGAAAAACCAAGTACTGATGAAAACGAAATTATCTGTTGGCATTTTGATCACAGTCAAGGAAGATCAGTCAAGGGAATAAATATTGTTTCAGCGATCTATTATAATAATGGGTATAGAATCCCAGTAACATTTGATATAGTGCGAAAGACAAAAACTGTGATTGATGAAAAGACAAAGAAAGAAAAAAGGATTAGTGAGAAAACAAAAAACGAACAATACCGGGAAATGCTAAAAGTATGTGTTAAAAATAATATCAAGTTCAAGTATGTACTCAATGATGTTTGGTATGCCTCAAGTGAGAATATGATGCTTATCAAAATAGAGTTAAAAAAAGATTTTATAATGCCGATAAAGACAAATAGAAAAATAGCGTTAAGCGAGAAAGATAAACTATTGGGGAAGTATGTTACAGTAAGTACACTCGAACTGAAAGAGAACCAGCAACAAGAAATCTATATAGAAGGAGTCAGCTTCCGGCTTTTGTTAATAAAGCAAGTCTACAAAAACGGAGATGGAAGTCAAGGTGTTCTTTATTTGGTCAGTAGCGATCTAACATTAACATACGAACAAATAACAACAATCTATCACAAACGGTGGAAAGTAGAAGAATACCACAAGACATTAAAGCAGCACGTCAGCTTATGCAAGTCTCCGACTAAAACAGTAAGAACGCAAAGCAATCATATTTTTGCTTCGATATATTCGTTTTTCAAGTTGGAATATTTGAGTCTGAAGTCGGAGTTGAACCCAACAGCATTGCGAGCTAAATTGTATCTTACTGCAAATCGTGCAGCTTTTAATCAACTGGAAAATCTCAAAGTTTCTTTCGCTATGAAATTCTAAAAAATATAACTATACGCATCGGGTTGCGTAAGGTGAGTGATTAAATTAAGGTTGCATAGTGTGGGGAGCCCCCAAAGCACGAGTGCAAAAATAAGATATGTTTAAGTTATTACAAAACATTTTTGAATTTATTTTTGATATTTAGAAACCGATACACATTAAATAATGGCATACAGAATTATAAATTGTGAAACGTCAAAGGTCAGACGATAAACGAAAAGACAGAACTGGTAGAGTTTTTAGTCCCGATTCGCGGGATCTACGCTTTGCTGCGATTTTGAGCCTTATTCAGTGTTGAGTTTTGAGCCTGCCTGACCTGCCTGACGCCTGCCTGCGGTAGGCAGGCGGTAGGCAAGTGCTTAGTTTTTAGTTGAGATTCGGGGAATTAGGACTAAGAACCAATTAACTCAAATTTTTAGAATTACAGTTACGCTTATAAGCGTTACGCCATTAAGCGTAATATATATTGTTTGAAAAATGGATCATCGAAGGAATAATCATTTTTATTCTTTTCATAATCAGTCCGCTTAAAGCATTACTATTCTCTTTGTGTACCTTTGTGATTAAGACCTTGTGTTACTTTGTGAAATAGTAGCAGTACCACAACGTTTCACAAAGGATTCAGAAAGTATCGCTAAATTTCTATTCCCATTCATCCGTTCTGATTTTATTTTCTTCTAAACCTTTTGAAAGTAAATATTTTATAAATGATTTTATCATTATCGGTGGACCGGAGATGAAATAGTCGCCGTATCCGTTGATTATTTTAATTTCTTTTTTATCTTCTATTACGCAAAAATGCGTTACGCTTTAAATCGTAATTGTCGGATACTTAGAAATTTCAACCTTTCTTATATTAAAACTCCTCAGTTGTTACTTTAAGAAGGAATTCTTTTACTTCATATTCAGGAACAGGGTTACTGGAAAATTCTAATTCTTCACTGTAGTCAATATCATCAAAATATGACAATTGCTGGAGTAAAAGCTTTGGAGCAAAAAGATCACCATAAAGCTCTTCTGCTTTTTGTGAAATTTGTTCTAAAGTATGATACGATTTCAAAATAAAAAACAAATCCACATAATCTTTCCACTTCGCTCTTCCTCCGAGCGCAAATACCTTCATTGCACCTAGTATAACGTTTCATATAAACATTGACATTAATATTCTAAATTTATATCAAACTTTTTCCAACGGAAGACAACCGGAACATCATTTATCTCTTTAATCCAAAGAATGATTCTTCGTTTTAACTCAGCCTTATCATAGA